>CAWKZI010000126.1:0-6571 GCA_963854365.1 Gammaproteobacteria bacterium | reverse complement strand
CTTCTTGGGCAAGAAAATCTGCGTCATCGGGAGCAATTTCACTCCTATACTGAACCATGGTGATTTCTAGGGCCGGCTCACTATTAATTTCATCAATGCTAGTAAAGCCAACACCAAGAATTATTATGGCGTGCACGCAGACGGAAAGAAAAATCATAAAGCTAAATCTTTCTTTTGATAGATCAGTATCTATCTCTGTCATTTAGCTTCTCTACAACTATTTGTGATTAACAATAATTCCTCTTTAAGGCGAATCTAATTTTTCTTGGATGCAGTCCATTAAATCACCAGCTATATCTAAGTTGAATGCACGATCAATTTCTCTCATGCATGTCGGGCTTGTTACATTAATCTCAGTTAAATAATCACCAATGACATCAAGTCCTACGAATAGCAAACCTTTTTCTTTAAGCGTGGCCCCAACTTGCGTGCATATCCAACGATCTCTGTCTGTTAATTCTTGGGCTACTCCATTACCGCCCGCCGCCAAATTGCCGCGTGTTTCACCAATTGCCGGTACCCTGGCCAATGCGTAATCAACAGGCTTGCCATCTATCAGTAGAATTCGCTTATCACCATTAACGATATCTGGGATAAATTTTTGCGCCATTATTTGTTTACTTCCACTTTCAGTTAGAGTCTCAATAATAACGCTCAAATTAGGGTCTGTTGCTGAAACGCGGAAAATAGAAGCGCCACCCATACCATCAAGGGGTTTATAAATAACGTCTTGGTGCTCATCATGAAACGCTTTTAGCCTCTCTGCTGAACAGGCGACAATGAGAGGAGGGCAACAATGTGGAAACTGTGTGGCAAAAAGCTTTTCGTTACAGTCTCGAAGGCTTTGCGGTTTGTTGACTATTAAGGCGCCTTCGCGCTCAGCCTGCTCAAGAATATAAGTTGCGTAGATATAATTCATGTCAAAAGGCGGGTCTTTGCGCATCAAGATTACATCGAGATCAGCAAGAGAAATATTGTCATTATTTCCAAAGCTAAACCAGTTCTGGCTATCATCTTTTACTGATAGAGTGCGGGCGTTGGCGCGAGCTGATCCTGCATCAAGATAGAGGTTGCTCTGCAACATATAATGAATAATCCAGCCGCGTTTCTGTGCTGCTAATAACATAGCTAAAGTAGTGTCTTTCTTAACTGTGATGGATTCGATTGGATCCATCACAACGCCTAGCTTTATACTCATAAAAATTCACCTTGTTATTTGTCCGCATTGGGTCCGCTAATCGTCCCGCTAGCGCCAAAGGGCATGCTACGATCTATAACTAATCAACCACGCGGAAATCGGACGGAAATCATATCGTATCTTATCGGTAGAAGCTAAAAGTGGCCCACATCCGAGGCGGGCTAAATGTAGGTTTCCAGACTAGCTAGTAAAGCCGGTATAATAACTAATTGTTGAATTTCTATTGGTGAGTCGTGAAAGCTATAGGGTTTACATGGGGTGTGGGAGGTGTGTTGTTGCTTCTGTGCTTTGCTATATACAGACTAGCGCCTTTGGCTATGGAATTGGAAGACTCGGCCCTCACTGTGTTTCAGTGGTGCGCTCTTGTTTTCACTGTCGCCTATATGGCTTATGCTGAGGGCTATAAAGGGTTTCATCTCGGCTTTGCACCAAGAGTTGTAAAGCGAGCTGATTACCTGGGAAACAATCCTCAACTTGGCCATATCATTCTCGCGCCATTGTTTTGTATGGGGTACATTTATGCGACTCGAAGAAGGAAAATGTTCTCCTTCGGCCTAACCATAATGATTAGCTGCTTCATTCTCATAGCAAGACTTCTGCCTCAGCCATGGCGAGGGATATTAGACGCTGGAGTTGTTGTGGGTTTAACAATTGGAATATTTTCGATCCTCTATTTTCTACTCCAGATAATTCGAAATCCTGAGCTTGTAAAGATTTCGCCGGAAGTGCCAAGTGAATAATAACTCTCGTAGTTTTATGCAACAATTAGTAGTAGGCAGAAGCAGAGTTATTGGAGAGATTATTAACTGATATGGTTGAAATCGACACATCAAAAAGCTGTGCGGTTGTAATTACTTTCAATCCAGATATTACTGCGTTATTGAAACTACTCGGCCAGCTGAATAAAGAAAGTGACTTTATAGTTATTGATAATGGAACGCCTGATATTGAGCAATTAGTAAGTTCTATTACAATCTATGAACGATGTTGCGATATTATTCGTCTTCAAGAAAATGAAGGGTTAGCGAAAGCATTAAATCTAGGAATTGAATGGGCGCAGTCCAACGGAAATGACTACGTATTTTTGCTCGATCAGGACAGTAGCCTGTGCGATCTTTTTATAAATCGCATGATTACCGCTTACAAAGATGCAGAACAATATAGTGATGTTGGAATAGCAGCCGTTGGGCCACGAATTATAAATCCGCAAACTATGCGACAAACGCCGTTCAAATTATTTAACCGGCTTATGTTACGATCCGATAGAGCGTTTGCTAATTGTTCCATTCACTTCATTGCTGATTTTCTAATTACTTCAGGCACATTGATAATTCTCAAACACATCGAGAAGATCGGTACCATGAAAGAAGATTATTTTATCGACAATGTGGACCTTGAATGGTGTTTTCGAGCGAAATCCCTAGGTCTAGATTTAGTGGGAACTGATCAGGCGGTTCTCTATCATGCGATAGGCGAAAGAAGTTTAAACCCTCTGGTAAAAGCAGGGATCATGGCTCAACATAATCCAGCCAGAACCTACTATTCCAGTCGTAATAGAACGCATCTTTATGGTGTTTCTTATTCTCCAGTTGGTTGGAAACTTAGAGATATGATTAGATTTTCAATAAAATCCAGTTGGTTGTTATTGTCCTCAACGCAAAGAAAAGAATATTGGCATCATATCCGAAATGGAATTCGTGATGCTAAAATGTTGAATTAGATAAGTGACTCACAGTCAACCCAGCAATTCCTTCGATGGGCAACCCAGGGTAGCAATATTACTCTCGACTTATAATGGCGAGAAGTTTGTCCTTGAGCAGCTGGAATCATTGTTTGGTCAAAGCTATGAGAATTTCTTAGTGGTTACCCGCGATGATGGCTCTACTGATAAAACCCTGCAGCTGTTAGAGGAACAAGCAGAGAAGCATCCTACAAAACTAATCTTGCTGCCCGCTGACTATAAAAACTTAGGAGCAAGAGGTAGTTTTTCTAAGCTAATCGAATTCGTATTGGAGAACAAAACTACTTTAGGAACGAACAAAGCCTATATGATGTTTTGCGACCAAGACGATATCTGGTTTGAAGAGAAAGTTGAAACTCAAGTTGCAGCGATCATTAAAATTGAAGCCGAACACCCTGGGCTGCCGGTGCTGGTGCATACGGATCTGCAGGTCGTAAGTGAAAATACTGCTCCCATCGCAGAATCCTTTATTAAATTTCAGGGCCTAGAGATTGAAAGGAACCGGTTTCCACACCTAGTGATTAGTAACTTGGTAACTGGCTGCACTGCACTGATAAACGAAGAGCTAGCGAAAATTGCAGTTCCCGTTTCGAATGAGGCCATCATGCATGATTGGTGGTTGGCATTGGTGGCTAGCGCCTTCGGAAAACTTATATTTCTGGACCAGCCACTAGTTCATTATCGTCAGCATGGTAATAACACTATTGGTGCGAAAGAGTACGTAGGCATTAACCCGCTGAGGCGTTCTTTTTATGACCGACTGTTTGGCCCCCGTCCCAATAAACATCTATACGAAGTAGCAATTCAAGCGACTGCGTTCCGCAAGCAGTTTGCTAACAAATTGAGCATGAAAGACAGTATCAAATTACAGATCTCCGCATGCATGAGAATTAGAGTCGGATTTTTGCAACGTTTATTCTATCGACTGGCCAGACGACTCTAAAAACTAGATGTCCAAAGAATAGTTTTCCAGTCTCAGGGTGAGGTTGGGGTTGTAGTAAGGATCGCCTTCTTTGAAATATTTTAAGTGCCGTCTACGGAGAAAATCTGACTCTCTCTGAAACTCTACAAGTTCTTCTGTAGACATATCAGCGATAGTTTTTGGTCTTGATATTGATTCAAGATGATAGAGTTTTGCAAAAGGCGTATAGATTACAGCATAGTTGATCTCAAGAAGTCTGAGGCAGAAATCCACGTCGTTATAGGAAACTCTGAGACTTTCGTCAAATCCATCAAGCTGCTGCCAAAGCTCCTTTCGAACCAGCATGCATGCGCCAGTAACAGCAGCACAATTTCGAACAACATCAGAGTAGCCGAAATAACCAGGTACTTCATCAGAGTGATAGCGGAATGCATGGCCGGCAATGCCGCCGATCTGCATGATAATACCCGCGTGTTGAATAGTATCGTCTTCATAGAGAAGCTTGGCACCCACTGCACCAACATTTTTCTTTATGCCACAATCTAGTAGTGACTCTATCCAATCTTTATTGATAATTAGAGTATCGTTATTTAAGAAAAGTAAAAATTCAGATTCACAACATTGCGCCGCCCAGTTATTTATCGACGCCCAGTTGAACTTATGATTATATTCCTCAAGAGTGATACGTTTGTCATTCTCAATGTAATTTTTCACTAACTTCAATTCATCATCCGAACTATTGTTAGAGATGAGGAAAATAGAGTAGTTATCGTAGCTGGAATTTTTGATTGATTTTAAACAATCAATAGTCATCTCAGCTTTGTTATGAAACGGAATTATGATGGTGACCGAGGGGTTGCCCGACTCACGGCGAATTCTATAGAGACCGGCGTAGTTCGTTGTCTCTGCTGAATTGTTAAGGTTTTCTTTGGCGACATGCTCAGTTAGTGCGTTAACCGCACTGGTGTAGGCATATTGCTTTGCATCCCCACCACCCGAAACACTGCCAGGTATTATCCTCCAGTGATAAAGGATTTTGGGGATGTGATAAAAATTATTGCTGATTTCCGCAATTCGTAAAGCGAGATCGTAGTCCTGACTGCCCTCTAAACCTTCTCGGAAGCCACCTACTTGTTCCAATATAGACTTTCGAATAACGCTGAAGTGCCCCACATACATCATGGATTCGAGCAATTCCGGTGACCAGCCCGGTTTGAAATGTGGTTGGCAGTAATCACCTTCTTCGTCAATTTTATCTTCGTCTGTGTAGATATAGTCAGCGTCACTGTGATTATTTAATAAATCTATCACGTGGTACAGAGCGTCATTAGTTAGCTCATCATCGTTATCCATCAAACCAACGAATTCGCCATTGGCCATTTTTAAGGCATTATTTGAAGCGCCAGAGATATGCAGATTATCTTTGCCGTAAGTGACGCTTATGCGCGAGTCATGTTCAGCCCATTTTCTTAGGCACTCGAGAGTCTCTTCATTAGTTGATGCGTCGTCGTACAAGCAGAGTTCCCAATTCTCATATATCTGTCCAAATATGGAGTTAATGCAGGCATCTAACCATGCTGGATCAACATTAAAAACGGGGATTATTACTGAAATCTGTGGCTGAAACGCAAAAACAGAAGGTTCAAATTTTTGATCTAGGTTAGTCAATTCTTGTTTTGCTTGGTAGATTTGATACTGAATGGAATGGTCTAATCTGAGAAAGTCGGCGTACATAGACAAGGTTGGTAGAGTCAGCGATGCTGAATACCTGGTTTCTATCTGGACAGACTGCCCTGCCTTGTCCCCAAATTCTAAGTGCACGGTTTCAATCGAAGCTACTTTCTTAAAGAAGACAAATCCTGAGCAATCACTATTAGCAATGTCAGGGTAGACAGCTTGAGTGTCTTTACGTTCTTGACCGTAGTGTGCAAGGGCTGATTCGTTTCCAGCGATAACTCGAATGTATGATATGCCTGCCGAAGCGACTGCCCAGCCCCGAACGTACAGATAACCGGAGCACAGTAGAGTGTCGTCGATAGAATAGTGGATGGTATTGCCAGGGGAATCTGGTTTTACCATTAAAGTGTCATCGATGGAATGATGGATGGTATTGCCAGGGGAATCTGGTTTTACCATTAAAGTGTCATCGATGGAATGATGGATGGTATTGCCAGGGGAATCTGGTTTTACCATGCCAATGTTAGCTACTATGTTTTTTTTTTGATCTGAGTCAGCATTTCTAGGCATAGCATCGGAACCAAGAAGCCGTTTCAAGATCCGCATGAGTTTGCGAAATGGCCACATGAGTTTCCAGCTTAATGAACTTCTAATAGAGTTGAGCAGGTTCTCTAATTCAGAAATATGCTGATGTGAATTCTGTTCAACATTTTTAATATGCTGGCGCAAATTCTGATCAACATCGTTTAAGTGATTATTTAAGTTATCCATCTCTTTTCGATGATCGTCAATTTTTTTATAGGCAGCAGATAAGTGACTATTTAAGTTATCGATCTCTTTTTTATGATCATCAATTTTTTTATAGGCAGCAGAAAGTGTTGAAATTGTTGTTAAGAGTTCCTGATTTATTGTTGAGAGTTCCTGATTTGTTGTTGAGAGTTCCTGATTTGTTGTTGAGAGTTCCTGATTTGTTGTTGAGAGTTCCTGACTAATGGCTAGGAGCTGATGTTGCTGCTGTTGATTAATTTCCTGA
>CAWKZI010000125.1:0-6607 GCA_963854365.1 Gammaproteobacteria bacterium | reverse complement strand
CCGCGCTTACGATTACAGGTTCAACTGCAACGTCCAAGTCATTTATTCAAGTAATTGGAAGTAATGACTGGGGCTTAGAGGATGTTGCTGTCGCATTCGGAAAGACATCACAGTACGCAAAGATTGACTCAGATAAGTCTTCTGGAAGCAGCCTCTATGTGACTCAAGATTCGGCCACCGGAAAATGGGTTGAGGGTGTTGACAAGGGTGACTTTGAAGCTAACAACCTTCCTTATTGGACACCGATATTCCTTGACCGTGGAGAGATTACTTTTGATACGTCAGGCGCCCTAGTTTCTCCAGCCACAGCATATGAGATTGAAAGTAATGCCGTGACTGGTACTGATATGAAGCTAGCATACACAGGCAGCACGCAATATAACCAAGCGTTTTCAGCGATTTCAACAACTCAAAATGGGAAGCCGGAAGGCGACCTCAATGGGGTTAGTATCGGAGAAGATGGTCTTGTCGTTGCCAGCTATTCAAATGGAAGCCAAAAATCTCTTGGAAAGATCGTGATTGCTAACTTTAACTCTTCGTCTGGGTTAAAACAGATCGGTAACTCCGCATGGGTCGCATCTGCTGAATCTGGAGCTGCGAGACTTGGAGAAGCCGGAGCGGCCGGATATGGAACGATTCGTGCTGGGGCAAGGGAGCGTTCTAATGTCGACTTGACTAATGAACTGGTAGACCTAATTTCGGCTCAACGTAATTTCCAGGCAAACGCAAAAGCAATTGAAACAAATAGTGCAATGACTAGTGCCATTATTAACATTCGTGGCTAGCGTCGGGTTTCTATTTAATAAGGGATAGGGTCAATGGATAAATTAATATATACGGCGTTGAGTGCGACTGAATCGGCAAGTGTCCATCGCATTATGTTGACGAATGACCTCGCTAATATTTCGACGAACGGATTTAAGCGTGGGTCATTTCAAAGGGCGGTTTCCGCCAAGCTTGAAGGACCAGGTTTCGCGACACGCTATCAACCTATTGTCCCTACGAGAACCGATATAGTTAATATGACAGAAGGGCCTAGGATACAGACAGATAACCCTCTTGATGTGGCAATGAATGATCAAACTGTTCTTGGAGTATTTAGTGATGATGGGCAGTTAGCATTCACTCGCCGAGGTGATCTTCGTGTATCAGAGGCAGGGTTCCTACAGACTGCAAACGGATTTTTGGTTTCCACCGAAGATGGAGGGCCCCTAACAGTCCCTGTTGGCGGGACTGTATCTGTCACTCCTGATGGAACGATATTTTTTAATCAGACTCAGATTGCAAATCCACCTGTACCACCACAACAAATTGGACAACTGCTATTAAGGGATGCATCAGCAACGGTTTTACAAAGACGTACTGATGGACTTTTTGAAGATAGCAATGCGGGTGGCGTTGGAGGTGATATCGCGCCTGGTCCGGGGATACCTTCGATAACATCGGGGGCTCTGGAAGGAAGTAATGTCAATCCAGTCGAGGTATTAGTAAATCTAATGGATTTTTACCGTTCATTTGAAACTCAGATGAAAGTAATTAAAAGTACTGAAGAATTAGATAAAGATGGCACCCGCCTAATGCGGGCTAGCTAAGTAGACAGATTAGAGAGGTAATAAGATGGATGCTTCAATGTGGGTTGCAAAAACAGGATTGACTGCCCAGTCAACGAGAATGACTGTTATAGCGAATAACCTGGCAAACGTAAATACTGTTGGATTTAAGAAAGATCGCGCTAATTTTGAGGACCTCCTTTACCAAAGAATTGTTCAGGCAGGATCTCAGGCCGATGTTAATGCTGAAACTCCTACAGGTTTAATGCTGGGAACAGGAACACGTGTTGTAGCAACCGAGAAGCTTCATACCCAAGGTAATATGATTTCTACAGAGAATTCTCTGGACTTGGCTAT
This sequence comes from Gammaproteobacteria bacterium, assembly GCA_963854365.1. Taxonomy (GTDB): domain Bacteria; phylum Pseudomonadota; class Gammaproteobacteria; order Pseudomonadales; family Pseudohongiellaceae; genus UBA9145. The sequence continues at coordinate 4,700 of CAWKZI010000125.1, read as the reverse complement.
CGCAGGTGATGGTTACTTCGCGGTGCAGCAGGCTGATGGGACAACCTCCTATACAAGAGACGGTTCGCTTAAGCTTGATAATGGCCGTGCACTTGTAACGGCGTCAGGAGAGGCGCTCATTCCTGCTATTAATATTCCTCAAGATGCTACAAGCATTTCAGTGGGAAGGGATGGGACTGTAACAGTTGAACTTGCTGCTGGTGGTGGAGCTGTTCAGGTGGGTCAGTTACAGTTATCAAGATTTGTAAATAATTCAGGTTTAATGCCGCAAGGTCGAAACTTGTATGCTGAAACTAATGCAAGTGGGCAGGCAATTGTGGGAATTCCCGGTGATCAGGGCGCGGGTATGATTACCCAGGGCGCGCTTGAAGCCTCTAACGTTAACGTCGTTGAAGAAATGGTAAATATGATCGAGACACAGCGAGCATATGAAATTAATTCGAAAGCGATTGCGGCTGCCGATGGAATGCTTCGATTCTTGAATAACAATCTATAGATGAAATAGGGTAAGAACATAATGAAATCTTCTGTTTTATTTATGATTTTGATCTGCAGTGCCTTGGGTGGTTGCTCCGCTACAAAACTAGTGAGCCCTGATGGGCTAGCTAGTTTTGAAATGACATATCCTGAGACAGTTGCTCAGTCAAGACAAACTACAGGGTCGATCTTGGATAATGGATCGAATTTATACCCGGCAGGACGAGCATATTCAACGGGTGCCGTTAAAGTAGGTGATATCTTGACGATAGTGTTAGCTGAGTCCGCTCAGGCCTCTCGTGTAACTGGACTTACGACAGAGCGTGTATCATCAAATGCTATAACTGGAGGGATATTTCCAGATGGAACATATGCAGAGAGATTAGCGGCGCTTGAAACTTTAGGATCCACTATAAGTAGTGAAGGGAATGGGACAGCTGGGCAATCTGCTAGTCTAAATGGAAGCATTTCGGCAGTAGTGGTCGAAGTTATGAGTAATGGAAATCTAGTAATATTCGGAGAGAAGCAGTTAGAGCTTAATGAAGGTAGTGAATATATCCGTGTCCGCGGTGTAGTGCGGCCAGAGGATATACAGCCAAATAATACTGTATTGTCACGACGACTAGCGAATGCTCAGTTTTCATATAGTGGCGCAGGTGAGTTAGCTAGGTCAACTAAGGTGCCATGGGGTACAAACATTCTATTTAGTCTTTGGCCGTTTTAACTAAAAGGAAATTAAAAATGACCTTGCACATGATTAAAAAATTCTGCTTTTTGATGTTCATGTTAATGGCATCAAATATAAGTAATGCAGACCGTATTAAGGATATAGCAGATGTAGCAGGTGTTCGCAGTAATCAGCTAATTGGATATGGGCTGGTGGCGGGCTTATCTGGTTCAGGGGATGGAAAAGATCTTAGGGTCACTGGACAAAGTTTGACGTCGTTACTGTCGGGTCTCGGTGTAAGTGTTGATGGCCCAGTGTCTGAATTTGATTTAGGTGACAACCTGATCAATTTGGCTACTCAAAATGCACAGCAGCCTCTTCAAACGGATAATCTTGCCGCTGTATTAGTGACAGCAGAAGTGCCACCTTTTGCAAAACCTGGGCAAAGAATAGATGTAAATGTATCGACTATTGGTACTGCGGAAAGTTTACGTGGAGGTAACCTCGTGTTGACAGAGCTAAGAGGAATAGACGGCCAGGTATATGCGCTGGCACAAGGGCCTCTGACAGTTACTGGTATATCTGTAGATGCGGCTGGTAGCAGTGTAGAAATAGGTGTTCCCACTTCAGGCAGGATTCCTAATGGCGCCATTCTAGAAAGGTTAATCCCTTCATCTTTTGAAAACACCGAAAATATTATACTAAATTTGCGTGATGCGGATTTCACTAGCTCTAATGCTATAGCGAGTGCCATTAATGATGTATATGGTGCCGGAACAGCAAATGCTTTAGATGGAGTGTCGGTAGTAATCCGGGGCCCACAAGATATGAGCCAAAAGGTATCTTTTCTTAGTGATATTGAATCTATGGACGTCGATACGGGGGAGCCTGTTGCTAGAGTAGTAATTAACTCTCGCACTGGAACGGCAGTTATAAACCGCTCAGTTCGTGTAGGCGCAGCTGCTGTTTCTCATGGTACGTTGATGGTACGTGTTGATGCATTTAATGATGTTAGTCAGCCAAATGCATTTGGAGATGGAGAGACTTTGCCGGTTCAAAATGCAGATATAACCGTGACTGAAGAATCAAGCAACATGTTTGTTTTTGAGCCTGGTATCGAATTACAAGATATTGTTGATGCGGTGAATCAAGTGGGCGCGTCCCCATCAGCGCTAATTGCAATATTAGAAGCACTAAAAAGAGCTGGAAGTCTAAAAGCTGAGCTGGTGGTGATATAAATGGCGTCGATACAAAATTATGTGGGCAGTACTTTAGACTTTCAAGGACTGGCAAGTTTAAAGAGATCTGGAGAAAAGACTGCGGAAGAAGCCCGGCAAATAAATGCAAAGGTTGCAGCTGAATTTGAGTCAATGTTTTTGAAACAAATAACAGATTCAATGCAGAAGTCATTAAAGCCTTTAAAAAGTGACTTACTTAATAATGATTCTATGGAATTATTTGAGGGAATGTTCTATGACGAAGTGGCTCATAAAATTGCATATTCTCAAGGATTAGGATTAGTTGATTGGCTCAATGATATTTCTGAAAAAAGAGAAGGTCTCAAAGATGGCGCACTTAGTGCTCCCCTTGAATTGAAAGACAGGTATCTACAATCAAATGATTTTAATCAAAAGGTTGATATCACATTTTTTGATCTAAAAGAGTAGTGAAGAACTATTATGGGTGATTTGCTTAATATTGGCGCCAGTGCTACCGAACTATATCGGCAAGCACTATCGACTGTCAGTAATAACATCGCTAACTTGAACTCTGATGGATATTCAAGACAAGAGATTTCTGCCCAAGAAAATCATCCGAATTTACAGGGTGTAAGTTATTTAGGGACGGGGGCTAATTCTAAAGGCGTTGCTCGTGCTTTTGATGAATTTGCGACGTCAAATATACGCATAGCAAATAGTAAATTGAATGAACAAGAACCCTTAATAAGGTATACAGATAGATTAGTTGATCTTTTGGGGTCCGAAGAGGGCAGTCTGACCACAGCTATGAATGGTTTTTTTTCTGCCACTTCACAGCTTAGTTCAAATCCAGCTGAAGAGAGTTTTCGTCAACAATTTTTATCTTCAGTAAACTTTTTTGCAGAAAGATCAAAAGCAATTGGAGAAGAACTTGAAAGCATAGAGAATGAAATTATAAGTTCTCTCCACAATGAATTTGATGAACTTAATGAGCTCGCAAGTAGCTTGGCTTTGGTTAATAAAGAGTTAACAAAAACGCCGCTAGCTGGAAAACAGCCTCCCGCTTTACTTGATCAGCGAGATTTTCTTCTTTTAGAAATGTCAAAATATTCAAGCCTAGATATTACTATTGATTCTGGAGGGAGGGCTTTAGTTAAATTAGCTGGTAGCAATAAAAGTACTACGTTCGTAGACGAAAATAAATCTTATTTGCTGAATCTTAAAGTTTCGAGAGTGTCTGGCGGGCCAATAGCTGTCATATTTGATTCATATGGAAAAAATCTTACAGTAGGTGAGGTCATAAATGGTTCCGTTGGTGGAAAAATGAGTTTTAGGAATTCTATCTTTGAGCCATTGAGGGATGACCTGGATATTCTTGTGTCTACAGTTGCGCAATCAATCAATAATATTCACAAGGAAGGTTTAACTAAAGATGGACAAGTTGGCTTAAGACTTTTTGATTTAACTCCAGAATATCGAGTAGCGAACGTTGCTGATAGTACTTTGGCTAGTTCAATTTCAGCTAAAGCGCCTGTCGGAAATGATGATGTCAATATTCAAGTTAAATGGGAAGCGGATAAACGAAGGTGGCTTGTAACAGATCTGTATACAAATACTAATAGTTATGTATCTGCGAAATCGACAACTGATCCAAGTTTTTCATATGAAGGAATAACTGTGAATGTGCTAAGAACTTTACAAGATAGAGAGCAGTTCTTTATACAACCACATATGAGAGATATTGATAATATTAAGGTTAAAATCATTAATACTGCTCAGATAGCCACAGCTGATAGGTTACAAGTTGAGAGTAATATTACTAATTCGGTAGGCAGTGAGCCTTCTTTAGAATACGATAAAAGAGCTAAAGCCTTAAATCAATATGCAGAGTTAGATACAAATACTGTGCTAGGAATTAGGCAAACAAAATCATTCAAAACTAACACAATTGAACCGGCACTTTTTATTCCACGCAATGCAAATGGGTTCACTGTCAGTATTCAGCCCCCCGTTGCGGATAGTTATAATCTTCAGATGTTTACTTCAGAATATAATCATATCCTGGGGTCTGCTGCTTTGCCTGCTGGTTTTCTGGGAGGCCTTGCCACATCAAAATCATTAGAGAGCGGAACCTCTTTAGTGAATAATTACTTAAACCTTCAAGGTGCTGCAGCTTATAAAGATACTTCCATAACATTAGGTAGCTTTGCTAAAAGTGTGCGTCTTTCAACAGGATTGCCGATACAGACTAATGCAACTGTAGCGGCCGAAACATTGATTGCGTCTACATCTCTAAAAATTAATGGAACTAACCTAGACGTGCTGACATTAAATGCTGGTGAAACACTCTCGGCAAA
>CAWKZI010000124.1:0-6688 GCA_963854365.1 Gammaproteobacteria bacterium | reverse complement strand
ATTTGTACAACATAAAACTCTCCACTTATTGTAATAATCGTATGTAAAATCAGTCTTTTACCGGCTGCCAAAGCATTGAGAATAGATTACTAGAACTAGCATCTTGTAGTCCTTCAATTCCAATATCGATTTCTTCGGAAGGTTTGTCAACATTATCTAAGTAGGTACCAAAGAGTCTATCCCACCAAGGAAAATTAAACCCAAAATTATAATTATGCTCCGCGCTATTCACCGAGTGATGAATTCTGTGCATATCTGGAGTGACGATAAGCTTACGTAAAAAAAACTCGAATCGCTTAGGTAGCTTCAAATTACTATGATTAAACATAGACGTTGCATTCAATAAGACTTCAGCTAGCAACACGGCGAAGACTGGCGCACCCATAATCAAAATTAGTGCAATCTTAATAATAGAGGAAAGAGCTATAGAGATGGGGTGAAAACGAATGCCGGTTGTTAAATCGTAATCTATGTCACTATGATGCATGCGATGAAACCGCCACAAAAATGGTATTGCATGAAACAATCTGTGTTGAAAATAAATTGTAAGGTCAAAAATTATTAGAAAAAGAGTAATTGCAAACCACTCAAAGAAATAGTTCAAGCTCCCTGTTGAATCAAAAACATTATTCAGTAGTCCCCATTGCTGCTCTCCAGCCAACACAGCTGCAGCAATACCAGCAAGAGGAATAATAACCTTAACTAGAGCAGTATTTATTAAACTAAGTACAATATTGTTAAGCCAACGTTTGAATTTGTCTGTAGCTATTTTTTTGCAAGGAATTATTAGCTCTAAGAAAGCAAGCGTAATAAAAATACTTAGAAAAATGGCAAGTCGAGTGCTGCTTTCACCATCTGCAATTAAGCTATTCAACTAAACCTCTTCGAGCTATCAACAATTTAACTACTCAGCCATGAAAGGCAAATTTTATTAATCCGACGAAATGCATGGCTACCCAAGACGTCCACCTCTTCACATTGCGTATCAGCCAATCATACAAGAATTCCAATATTAATAATTAATACGACAAAACTTACTTCGAAACTTGAGCTCATTCTAATCAAGAAATTTATTACCGCCATTAAAATTAAGTATCTTCTTTTCTCTCATTGATTACTGCTATTCCTTAGCCGCTTTCATTTCGAGTATTAGCCCAGCATCTGCTCCATCTTCAAACCCTGCTAATTGAGCAAACTCTTGGGAACTTGAATCCTGAGCAGGAATAGCGAGATAGGCTATGCTGTCTTCATCACCCTTTAAATGAAAATTAAAAAATGCGGTAACAAAGTGATCCATAATATTATTCATCTTCAAATTGTCCCAAACCGCATCACTGTAATGATCCGCTCCAGTGTCGTCACCACTATCGATAATTTCTTGTGGCACAGGAATCGGCGCCCCAGCATTATGACCAGCCCCTTCGAAGGTCAATAGATAACGATCACTATTGATCGCACCTTCATAAATCGCTCGAGTACCTTCTTCATATCCCGCTACAGTGTCATTGTCACCAGCCAGATAGAAAGTAGGAACAGTAACACCAGCTAAATCTTCCGGCCGCCAGAATCCAGCATTCATTCCCCATGGTGCTACCGCAAAGCCAGCTTTAATTCGTGAGTCCAGATTTCCTCTATATGCGGAATTACCAGTGGTGTGCTCTTGCAACAAATTATTTGGCGGCGCCATAAATGAACCCGCCACTTCATCACTGTAGCCGCCACCCATATTATTAACCAATCCATAACCTCCCATGGAATAACCAACAATCCCGGTATTTTCTGCATCAATCATTGAACTAAAAAATTGATCTGACTCTGTTGAAAGAAATGCCAGAGTCTCCAAAACCAAACGTTGATCGAGGGGTCGGTTATAAAGAGTACTCGTAAAGGCTAATTGATCATCGTAAGTACTATCTTTGTGATCGATTGAGGCAACTACGTAACCCTTACTGGCCAAATTTTCACCCGTGTGGCTCATGAGGAAACGATTACCAGGATAACCATGGGAAATTATAATAAGTGGATAGGGCCCATCTGCTAGGTGGGCTTTCGCGTCTCTAACTGCCCTGCCTGATAAGGTCGCAGTAATTTCTGGATTGCGTGTTATCGCTTTATATTCCCCACGCGGTTCTTGACCTTCGTTCAATTCAGCTGGATACCAAATCTCAACAATTAACTTGCGGTCATAGAGAACAGAAGCTTCACCTCGTGGCGTATTAACGATATCAATGCGGTTATGATCTACCACTTCGATTGTCTTCACGCCGATATCATATTTACCGAAGCTTGCGAGCTCTGGCGAATCTGAAGCCAAGGCATCGATAGGATTTTTTTGCGCGGACAAGGGGGTGGAAGCAATCACTAAAAGATAGACAAGACTTGCGATAACTATTCTATTCATTTTATGTAACCTGCTTTCTTGGAGCAGGCCCCCCTTAACAGTTGGTCCTAGAAAAGGCTCAAGGGGAGAGAGTAAGTGAACTACTGTTGATAAGCTAGTGCTCGCTCCTCTGCGCTGTCAGTGTGACCTGAGAAGTCATGAAGAATAACGTACAGACTTGGCACCAAGAACAAGGTAATCGCCGTAGCAAACAACACTCCAAAAGAAAGAGAAATAGCCATAGGAATAATAAAAAATGTTGCTGGGTTAGCAGTCGCCATAAGGGGTACAAGACCGATAAATGTAGTTATCGACGTCAGGACAATCGGGCGGAAGCGCATCATACCTGCCTCCGAAACTGCATCAACCATCCCCACACCTTCATCTCTAAGACGATTAATTGAAATTACCAATACTAAGCTCGCATTTACCACTACGCCACTTAATGCAATGATTCCAAGTATAGAGAAGAAAACCAAGTCGGCACCCATAATGAAATGCCCAAAGATCGCGCCAATCGCACCGAAAGGTATCACGCTCATTATAATTAATGGTTGAGCATAGGATTTTAAAGGTATGGCCAAAAGCGCAAAAATAACCATCATCGCTATTGGAAAAGTCGTATACAACTCTTCAAGAGATTCCATACCCCTCTCCGCCTCCCCTCCGAGCACTAGCTCAACATCCAAGTCTCTGGCCCATTGGGCACGATACTTACTTATAATCTCTCGTTGTATTTCCTCAGGCGTCACTATCGTTCGATCAACGTCACCACGAACAGTTATCACTCGGCGACCGTCTCGCCTATTGATACTGGAATAGCTACTTCCGAGGGAGAAAGTTGCAATGCTAAGAAAAGGTACCTCAGCTCCGGCAGGTGTTCGAATTAACAAATTTTCTAAATTTCCAAGGGATTGTCGCTCCGGCTCCGGATATCGAACCATTACGCGAATATCATCTGATCCACGCTGAATTCTCTGAGACTCAGCACCATAGAAAGCTTGTCTAACTTGAGTCGCAATATCATTGAGAGTAACCCCAAGAGTTTTACCGCGTTCAAGTATCTGAATTTGTACTTCCTGTTTACCGGCCCGAAATGAATCCGATATATCAAACACTCCAGGATAGCGCATCAACTCCTCCCGCAGTTGAGTCGATGCTATTTTCAGATTATCGTCATCTCGTCCTTCCAGTCTGTAATTAATCGCATCGCCAGCAGAAAATGCATCAGAGACAAATGAAAGCTCTAAAGCATCAGGAATCGTACCAACTTTTTCGCGCCACCTGTCCCGGATTTCAGCAGAGCTCATTTCTCCTCGGTCATAGAAAGGCGCAAGATATAGCACGACCTCTGCAACTTCGCTGCTACCAGAATTGCGACCTCCTCCTCCAGGGCCCCCACGGGGAGCTGTGCCACCGACAATAGTCAGTATGCTATCAACCGCTCTTTCTGTCGCTGCCGGCGCTGATCCAAGTCCCTTAAGTTCAAGAAGTTCGAGCTCGAGCTCAGCGGCCAACTCAATCGCCGCTGCCTCAATGCTATCAATAGCTTCTTCAGTGATATAACCGGGAACTCCAACTGGCATCTTTACGGTACCCCAGACAGTGTCACCCTCAACTGAAGGCATAAACTGGAAGATAACGCGACCACTGAACAGTAGCGCTATTACGATGATTACCACACCTGTCGCTGTGGCCCAAGCCGCATATCGATATTTTAAAACAGTGCGCAATGAACGCCGGTACCCATGTTCCGCAAAATATTCCATACCACCCGCTATTTTTTGCTGGAAGGTCTGCCATGTTTTAACTAAAAGCGTTCCCTCAAGAAAATAGCCTTCAGTTTTTCTGTGGGCTATGTGCCCGGGAAGAATCAATTGAGATTCGATAAGACTAGCAATCAGACAAAAGACGACTACCCCACCGATCACGTTTGAAAATGCACCAAATTGCCCACTCTGAAGCAGCAAGGGGAGGAATGCCGCCACAGTAGTGAGAACACCAAAAATAACAGGAACAGACACCTCAAGCGTCCCCTCGATCGCCGCAGATTCCTTATCATATCCCTTACGCTCGAAGGCATGAATTCTCTCACCGACTACGATTGCATCATCAACGACAATTCCCAGCACTAAAATAAATCCCATAACGGTCAAGGAGCTAATAGTTAGCCCTGCTGAGGGAAATATCATTAATGCACCAAAAATGGCTATAGGAATACCAGCAGCTACCCAGATCGCAACTTTAAAACGCAGGAAAAGTGCTAAAATCACCAGCACTAATAGCAAGCCGGTATATGCGTTTCCCGCTACTGTCGCTATCCTCGTTTGAGTGCTGATAGAAGAATCCGTGATCACATCCAGCTTCATACCATTCGGTAAATCAAAGTCAGTCGATGCCATGAAAGCGCGCACTTGCTGCGCCGATGTGACAATGTCCTCATCGCCTATACGCAAAACATCAATAATCGCTGCGTTAACTCCATTGTGGCGTGCATCCAGATACCCTTCTTCAAAACCGTCTCGGACTGCAGCTATTTCACCTAAGCGTAATTGAGTCCCATCAGGATAAGATTTCACTACAATATTTTCATACTCGTCACCCGAATAAACCTGTCCTTTGGTCCGAAGCAAAATCTCTCCTGAATCAGTTCGGATAGTGCCTCCGGGTAAGTCCAAGGAAGCCTGGTCAATTGCTCTAGATATCTCACCTAAAGTCAGACCATATTGCCGCAGGGTAAACTCAGAAACCTCAATCGAAATTTCCAACGGCCGAATGTATTCAACGGTTACTGACGAGACCTCACTTAAATCAAGCAGGTCATTACGAATCGTTTCAGCAACAACTTTCAAACTCTGATCATCAGCATCCGAAGACAGCGCCATTGTCATTACATTGCCAGAGCTACTGAAGGCACGGACAATTGGTTTTTCTGTTTCCGTGGGAAAAGTAGAGATAGCATCTACCTTTCCCTTTATGTCATTGAGCACTCGATTCAAATCAGCGCCACTGGCAACCGTTAAAGTCGAATCGCAGCCACCTTCTCGCGCTGTCGAGGTAAATTGATCAATGTTTTCAGTGCCCTCTAGCGCTTCTTCCAAACGCAGACAGACCGCGGATTCAGATTCTGCTGGAGTCGCGCCCAAGTAAGCCACGCTTACCTGAATCATACCGAAATCCATATCAGGAAATTCTTCCTGATTAAGAGAATTATAAGAAAGAAATCCCCCAACCAAAAAAATTATCATCATCAAATTTGCGGCGACTGGGTTTTTAATGAACCAGGTGATAGGTACTCTCAAAAAACTGACCTCGATTTTAGATTAATGCAAATTTAAAAAGTTATAAGTGATGCCAAAAATCAAAAACTATATATTTTCAATAACTGGCTGCACAGACATACCATTAACAACAGCTTGGATCGGTGACGTACAAATGTATTCACCAGCCAGTAATCCCCCGCTTATCAGAACTCGATCTTCTTCCAATCGGTATATTTCTACATCGCGGAAGTACATCTTATCTTCTGCATCTACAACCAAAACTTGGTTATTGTTGCGAATGACTGATCTAGGCAAAGCAATAATACCCTCGGCTTTCTTACCAATAATATTCGCTTGAACAAAGAGGCCGATGGGTAAAGGAATCTGCTGTGTTGATAATCTATTTAATTTTGTATCACCTGCGACAGGTTGCTGAACTCGAACAATTGCCTGAACAGTATTGCTGTTCGGGTCGATTGTCGCTTCCGTTCGAACTAACTTCCCTCGCCAATAGTGTTCTTCGCCACCATAGAAGCCTGTAAGTGTGACCTCTGGTGCCGCATTTCCAACTAACTCGCCACGAGTACCCAATGGAATATCCAGATAACCAAGCTGCCGAATGGCTAGCGGAATACGCACTTCTACTTCGTCTGCTCCATAAAGAATAGCTACGGATTGAGCACGATTGACATATTGGCCTAATTCAACTTCCCGAGTTTCGATAATCGCGTTAAAAGGTGCTTTGATTTCTGCACGCTCTAGGTCTAGTTCTGTTTGACGAAAGCTCGCCAACGCATCTGCAAGTCTTGCAGCGTTTACGTCCGCTGTTCGTATCGCGTCCTGCAGCTGAGAATCACTGGCAAGCCGCTGCTTTGCTAATTCTTGCATGCGTTCCAGGTTAGTATCAGAATGATTAGCTTCGGCCTGAGCCTGCTGCATTGCTGCACGACTTCTAGCTCTCGCAGTTTCATAGTCGCTTGTCTCTAAGCGCAACAAGACTTGGCCAGCTTCCACATAACCACCTGCCTGCATCGCTGGAGAAATC
>CAWKZI010000123.1:0-6698 GCA_963854365.1 Gammaproteobacteria bacterium | reverse complement strand
TCATGGCCCATTTCCGACATGAGCAGGACATGATCTTTAGTTTGTACAAATTGGTAATTATTGTTGTAGATACCGTTTTGCATTACCGGACCTATTATGCCGCCGAAGGCAATGCAACGTTCACCAACAGGTCTCGTCTCAGGGCCGTCGAAACTACCAATTTTTGGTAAGTGGGATGCTCTGCGAAGTGCACGACCGCCTTCTTTATAAGGAATCCGGCCATTGGCAGGTTCGGTGACCCAGGAAGTACGATACTCACCCTTAACCAACCCCATGGAAGGTCCATTATCGACCCAAAATGCGTTATGCCCGCGCGACCCGAACGCTGCCTCACCCTCCTTGGCTTCAGTTATCGGGTTGTTCTGTTGCTGTCTGTCCAGACTTATCCAAAAAGAACCCTGAGCCATTTCATAGGCGTCCTCGTCACTTAGTACGAGCCCGTCAATCCCGGGCCTTCTTTCCATGCGGGTAATGGATCGGTTCGTCCAAATACCCTGAATATCCGGTAGGCCGAACTCCGTTCGCGGTGGCTCATAACCAGAGGTTTGAGAGTAGGCTACTAAAGGCGCTATCGCCAACAGCGTGAGTACAGCGCTCGCGTGTAGATTCTTAAAATTAGGCATAGACAGTTCCAGTATTGTTGAGCGCATGAATCCTCGTCGTACTTGCATCATGCACAAAGCTAATAAGCAAATCTCATATAATGAGTCACCCTCATTATTGATGACCTATAAAGCGCAAGAGCCCTTTATATGTAAACAGAGTACTTATTCTCAAAACGATAAGCCAGAAATAAATTTTACTCTACCTCAATACGGCCTCTAAACGTCGATAATTGAGTCATACTCATTACTGTGGCATATTTGCTGCTATTCGTAGACTTGAGCACTTGGAGCGAACACTTCTTTGAGCATCACAACTGTCACAAAAATCAAACGGCCTTCTAAAGAACAGCGCATCGAAACTATTGTGGAGTCCGCACGAAAAGTGTTTTGTTCCTCTGGTTTCGAAAAAGGGTCCATCGATGAGATTGCGAAGGCTGCGGGTATAGCGGAAGGGACGATTTATCGCTACTTCGACAGCAAGCGCGGCTTACTCGATGAAGTTTTGCGCCGTCACTACTCTGCACTCTTCGACGACATCCAACAAGCATTACCGAGCATTGAAGGACGCGACAACCGGCTACGCTATTTGATTCGTCGAACTCTTCTTATGATTTCTGAAGATCGCAGTATGTGTAGACTCCGCTCACTTTACGCGCGCCAAGTAGATGACGAACGTCCATCACTCGCACGAGATCAAAACCGCAGAATGGCTGGTTTGATGGCAAACGAGATTAGGATGGGTATGAAAGATGGCTCTTTCCAATTAAATATATCAACCAGTATTGCTTGTTACATGATTGGTGGCGCAATAGAGTTAACCGAGCATAACTTTATGACAACTGCAGAGCCGGTTGATGTTAATAAAGTAACGGATTCTATCTGGCGAATAATTAGTGGCGGTATTGAACCAAGGATTACGAAAACAGAGAATTTAGGCAGATTGGTTGATCGGCTGGAAGACGTGGCTAACCGATTAGATTCGACATAAAGTTGAAACTTTAATTTCATCTCAATCACATTAAGTAGGCTAAATTTAATTATGATAAAAAATTACCACGTCTGTAGAAATCAATGGGAGCACACTCGCAGTTCCGCTAAAAGCCAGAATAGCTGATCCAAGTATCGAAGTACTCTACCCCCTTTGATTAGGCAACTTAATCATCCCTGTGGTGTAACCAGGTATTTCTCACCAGTCTTCATTAAACGATAATCCGTCACAGCTTCTTTCGTTAGCATCTCTTCCAAATTGACCTTGCTCTTGTATGAGCTGGCAAATGTAGAAGTCAGACCATTCAGCACACGTTGACGCATGCGCACCGTCGTTTCCATGCCAGCTTTTTGCAGGTAAGGAAATAGTAGCCAACCTGACAAAGTCCAGCCAAAGCCATAGGCTGGGGTCAGAATAGTTGGCCCCATGTCCAGTCGACCGTAGATGTACATTTTCTTTTCCTGATTTGAACCGTAGCGTGAATATTCATCCATTTTTTTCACGGCAACTTGTTCCATCGCCCTGAAGCAGCTATCCACTGATTGTCCGCCACCAATGGGATCAAAGCCAAGATAGGCGCCGGTGCTGTCGATGGCTCCGCGCAGCTGGTCGGCAAAATCCTCATCAGAGGAATTAACGATATGGCTTCCACCTAGGTTTGAAAGTAGCTCGACATGCTCTGCCTTGCGGACGATGTTGACCAGGGCAATATCGTCTTCCTGGCATATCTTGACCAGCATCTGGCCGAGGTTTGAGGCTGCAGCGGTGTGTATAATGGCGTTGTGTCCTTCCATTCTTGCTGTCTCTGCGAAGCCAAGTGCTGTCATTGGGTTAACGAAGGCAGATGCGCCGTCTTCAGAAGAAATATCTCCCAGAGGAAGACACATGGTGGCATCAGCAACGCAATACTGTGAATAAGCTGATCCCGGCACGCAGGCAACTCGCTGACCAATCAAAGCTTGTGCTGCTTCGCCTTCACCTGCAGCAATCACTGTGCCTGCACCTTCATTACCTACAGGAAGACGTAATCCATGGCGCCCCTTCTGACCACTGAAGAAAGGCTCCGGCATGCTTGCGACGAATTTCCCATCTGAATATTCAGCATTTTCGAGATCTGCAGCACCGGTAAGGAGGGCGAGATCAGATGGATTGATGGGGGCGGCCTCCATCTGAACCAGTACCTGGCTTCCTGTAGGGTCAGAATAGTTTGTTGCTGCGATTTCGACGATTAGTTTGCCATCGGCCAGTGTGCTAAAAAGTTGTTTTCCTGTAGTCATTTTTGCGTTCTCCCTAGTTTTGCGCTTGCATCATTTGTTGCAATGCCGCTAATTTTTCCTGTTCTTCAGCGCTCAATGGGGGCATATCCTCACAGTGCAAATCGGGTTTTTCTAATAGAGTCAGTATGTCACGATAAAATCAAGAACTAGATGCAATTAGTCAGGTAGTGCAAAAACCCATAGAGAAGCTCCGGTCGGAGAGTTTGTAAAACCAGAGGTACGTTCCATACCATTCGCATAGTAACTGCCAGAGTTCGTCGCCACGGCCACATATTGCTTGCCATCTACGCGATAGGTAATAGGGTAAGAGCTAGGCGCATTATCTAATCTTTGGCTCCACAATACTTCCCCATTAGACTGATCCACAGCTTGAAACACACGGTCAACAGTGCCACGAAATAATAAGCCAGTGCCGGTGGTAAGATGGCCACTGGCAGGTGGAGCCACTTGGCGAGTCGTCCATTCCAATTCCCGAGTTTCCAAATTAACTGCTTTCACCATTCCCCATAGTCCATCTTGTTCCGGGTTTGGATACTTTTGCCAGCGTTTACCGGTTAAATCATTAATACAAGTGTCTTGCATCGGAATATAGAGCATTTTTGTATCAGGGTTGTAGGAAGTCGTCTGCATGTTTCGTGCACCCAGTGCATCAGGACATACTCCAATTTTTGCCAGCCCAGGTGTTTCTTCGCCAGGTTGCAACACCGCATCTGGAAACATCGTTTTCTCTCCAGTGCGCGGATCAATTTCACTGAAGACATTTTGCATATCCAAATCGATTGAGAATATATACTCCCCTGTCGATGCATCCATTGCTTCAAAAATTGCTGCCTTACCACCAGTAACAACAACTTTCCTGACCTCTCCGTTTACAGGAAGTTCCATAATCTGACGTTCGAATGCCCAATCAAGATCTAGCAAGTCATTCTTTACATGTTGATAATGCCAAACCAGTTCACCACTATCGGCATCGAGTGCGATGGTTGAATTGGTATAAAGCGCATCTGATGTTGTACCTGGAATGTTTCTAGACACTCGCATAGTGACGGTGTCATAGCTAGGTGCTGGGCCAAAGTAAACGAGATTAGTTTCTGCATCATAACTACCCGGGGTCCAAACAGAACCGCCGGTTCTTTCCTCAAGGGTTAGCCCATTCCAGCTATCACCTCCAAACTCATCAGGTCGTGCAACGGTGTAAAATCGCCAGGCTTCTTCTCCAGTTTCCAAATCAACGGCTATAATAAAATTACCGCCAGCAACAGCCATTTGACCCACCAGGCCAAATATCGCTTTGCCGTTAACGACCATAGGTGCCGATTTGAACCGATGATCGAGTTCACCATTAGTCTCAATAGAATGCTCCCAAGCCAATTTTCCTGTTTTCGCTTCCAGCGCAATGAGTTTAAGATCTGATGTTCCGACTATGATTTTGTCTTCATAAATGGCAACGCCTTTCTTAGACTCCGATTGATTCTCGCCTTCAATCTCATGTTGATAAGCCCAAAGAAGATCTCCAGTTACACCATCCACCGCCTGCACAACTTCACCTGAACTTAAGGTAAACATCACACCATCATGAACTATCGGGGTCATCATGTTGGCGCCTGATGGTAGAGACCAAGTCCAGGCAAGGCGTAGGTCAGCAACATTGCTTTTATTAATGTCACTTAGCGGGCTGTGCCCTAGATTGGCATGAGTACGGCGCCACACTAACCAGTCATCGGCGGGAGGGTCGAGCAACATGTCGTTGGTTACCGGCGTTAGAGCATTCAACCTACTGGAAGGAACTACAGGACCATTGGTAGCGAAGCTAGGAGAGCGTGGTGAAAAACGGCGATTCACGATTTCCTGCGCTGGAATTGTGTAGTTTGCAAGTGTTTGAATTTCTTCCGAGAGTGCTACGTCGCCAGCTTCCACGCCATTTCGACTCAAAAGATAGGCGAGTACGTTCGTTGCTTCGAGTTCCGACAAACTGACTTCGTTTGGCGGCATGCGACGCACATTGAGTGCTAAATTTTCTGCCGTTCCCGATCCCCATCTACGAGTAAAGAAATTCCCGCTCAAACTTGGTGCCAATTCAAACCCCTCAAGATTGTAACCATGACAAGTTGCACAACGCGCCTCATAAAGTGCTTGCCCTGATGCAGCTTGGCTCTCGGTGTAAGTCACCAAATCATCTTGAGCATTAGCTGTGGACGCACAAAAAACTGCTCCAAAAATAGACAACTCAATTAGTGTGATTACAGTCTTTTTGACCGCCTGAGTTGTGTTTTTAAAATTGTGCATTGTTCTATCCTTTAATGACCCTGAATTAATAAGTCTGCGATCTACGCGTAATCTGTTAGTAATCTAATGACCATATACACCCAGTAGCGGACTGGGTTAAGTTAAAACTCACAACCGAATCACCTTGCGAACGAAGCAAAATTAGAGGTCAGAGTAAAATACAATGCTGTACTTTTACTCTGACCTCTAATTACTCCACTTTGCTTTTTATCTGCCCCTGCTAATACTCTTCGTTATTTTTAATCGTCCACTGACGGAATACTGCCGGAGTTTTTCCCTTCAGACTCCCATCGTCGCCATCCGGCGAGAATTCCTGCCAGGCCATGATTACCTTCATGGCAGGCGTACTCGTAAATGGGTTCATTCATCCGACGCATTGGTAGCCTGGCTGACCAGGACTGCTCCCAGGTATTGGGGTCATCGATAGTGAATGAATAATCAAGTGTGTTCTCATCAACCCAACTAAAACGTTCTTCAATTTTCATAGCTGGTGAAGTATTGCGCCAGCCATAATCAGGATAAAAATTCTGCGAGCTGATTATTAGAGTATCACCGTCCCAGTGGGCAATTGAATTTCCAGCCCATTGCCGGAAGGGAGCATTGTGATCTTCGGTAAAAGGGATAATGCGGGCGTGATGCACCATTTCTGTCATGATCATTACATAATGTTCATTCTGCACTAACTGCATGTTGTTATTGTAGGAGCCGGAAATCATCGGTGGCCCGGTACGGTTGTTGATGATGCAGCGGTCATTCAGCGTGCGGGCTTCTGGTCCTGCACTTTCTCTTCGAACTTGCTCAGTATAGGCTGCTCGTTCGCGGCCGATTTCATTCAGTGCAGGCATCCTCCCATTCGGCGGATCGTAGATTAGGGAGGTGCGCAGATCCCCTACAGTGTCGGTTCCGCGCTCATACCAGAATTCGTTATAGGAAATCACGCCCGGCGGATAACCCGCGCCACCAACAGTGTCGATAATGAGATCCCGATTCTGACGCTGGTTTTCATAAGCCGCCCAATCAGCCGCTTCCTGACGGGTTAATGTAGCCTTCTCTGCCAGCTCAGCGGGTCGCTGCAAAGGTGTGATTGTACGGAAGGTATAGGTGCCTTGCATGTCTGGATGACCATACTCGGTGCGCGGAATTTCATTCTGCTGCGCCCTGATAGGTGAGCTCAGAGCTGCCGTTGCGATCAATAGCGTAAGCCATTTTCTGGTCATCGTTGCCTCCAGTGAAGTAGCAATCTTATTGGCGATAAGCTACTTAATGATTAAGTAAGTGGTTTTGCAGTAGTAATATAGTACTGCATTATTGGTCTGACCCCTTTTTTTTCTTTAGTATCACAAGCGAATTGACGTACTGTGATCCTGACGCGGGTAGATTTACTTGTGCAGCCCTATTCCTAGAAGGTACTCTGTACTCGTGGTGGCACCATCCTCTAATTAATACCTGCAACTGAAAGACATCAAAAAAAAGCTCTTGACCTAGATCAGGTCTGAACTTTTAATCAGCTTTACGCGGAACTCCTGATTTCTAACGCAGATT
>CAWKZI010000122.1:0-6711 GCA_963854365.1 Gammaproteobacteria bacterium | reverse complement strand
TGGTCGGCGCTGCAGATGCACTGCTGGTGCAAGATTTTATAATTGCAGAATCAATTCCAGTAATTTATGAGCAAATTCATGCGTTGCCATCTATGAATTGGCACAGTGTAGACAAGCAATTTAAGACCCCATTTCTGCTTCAAGAAGCTGGTATTAAAGTTGGTATTGGTGGAGGCGCCACAGAGTTACAATCACAAAGGAATCTGCCATTTTTCGCCGGCACTGCTGCTGCACATGGTTTGGATCGAGAAACTGCTCTATCACTTATAACTCTAAATAATGCAGAAATACTTGGTGTCTCAGATCGAGTGGGAAGCTTGGAAGTGGGGAAAGATGCAACTATGTTTGTGTCTGAAGGCGATGCCTTGGATATGAGAACTAGTAAAGTATTGGGGGCATATATTCAGGGACGGGATATTGATTTATTTGGAACTCAACAAGAGCTCTATGAAAGATTTAGAGACAAATACGCAAAACAAGTTGAATAAATCAGTACAGAGTTTCAAACAATTATGACGCAAAACAGGGAAGATTATTTTGGCTCAGCGTGGCTGGGTGTGATTGCTATTTTATTTGCGTTGTTATTTATTGCCAGCCATAGCAACGAAATACTAAAGCAAATTGTGATCGCACCAGTATCTGCGGTTGAAGCAGGATTGCATGCTGATTGTCGGGCTGACGAATTGGAAGAAGAAGATCTTAGTCTGCAGGAATGTCAACTAATGTTGGTAAATGTTCAGATTATTCTAGCTTCCAGTCCCAGTTGGTTTCGTCCCTTCCAAATTGTGCTCAGTTCTTTGGCGTGTTTGCTTGCCATAGCCTCTATGAATGCCGGTATGTCTCTTGTACAAAAAAACAAGTCTTCCCAGTTTGCTTTGGTAAGTTTTGTCGCTCTCTTGTTAATCGACATAGTCGGATTTATTGCTGCGATCAATCTGGGGCCATTATTGCGAGCACAATACTTGTGGCCTCAAATTATCTGGATTGCAATTCACCTTTCCCTGTTGATACCTGTATTTGCTCTGACCACTAAGATTGGGACTGATGGAGTTGTTAAATAAGTCTCTATGTCAAATTTTCGCCCAAACAAATTGATATTTTTTCTTCATTGGATATTGGCGTCATCGATATTCTTTCTTTTTATATCTAGTTGGTGGATGTTAGCTCTGCCGCTGCCAGCAGAAGACATTAGCTATAGAGTTTTACCGTTTCAATTGCATAAAAATATTGGACTGACTTTGCTGATAATTATTGTAGTGATGGTAGCCATGAGGCTGATTACAAACAGAGAGCAGGCGGCACAAATCAAAACCAAGCAAGAAAAACTTGCGTTAATCGACTATTGGGCGATCTACGTCTTGATTGGCACAGCCTGTCTAACAGGGTATCTATCTTCATCTTATAGTGGATGGGAAACTGTATTTTGGTGGCTGGTTGATTTCCCTGCTTGGGCAGAGGAAAGTGATGAATTAAATATTTTGTTTTCTGATTTACATAAGTGGAGTTGTTGGGCTTTGTTGCTGGTCGCAGCCTTACATATTTCGGCCGCCTTGTATCACGGATTTAGAAATGATGATCAGATTAAAAAAATGTTCGACCCGAAGTGAAACTTCAATCCTAGCTAATTTTTGCCTAATCAAATTGAGCGAGTAAGACATGGAAGAATATCCAACTTTTGTCAGCCATTTGGAATGTAGTTATACCGGAAAAGTTTACCCTGCAGATCAATTGCATGGCTTATCAGAAGCCGGTAAACCGCTGTTGGTGAAGTATGATTTGGACGCATTAGCCAAGGCTGTAAATAAAGATATGCTGAAACCACGGCTACCAGAATTCTGGCGATACCGTGAATTTCTACCGGTTCGAAAATCTTCCAGTGTCGTGCGTTTGGGTGAGCTAATGACGCCAATTTTACCTGCTCAGAAACTTCAACGAGAATATGGCACCGGCGAAATAATGATCAAGGACGAGGGGCGATTACCCACCGGGTCTTTTAAAGCCCGTGGTTTGGCTCTGGCTGTAGCGATGGCGAAAGAGCTCGGTGTGAAGCGTATGGCAATGCCCACCAATGGCAACGCCGGAGCAGCTCTCGCAGCCTATTGTTCTTCGGCGGACATTGAAACATTTGTTTTTTGTCCGGAAGATACGCCGAAAGTAAATATTGAAGAGATTGCCTTTCAGGGTGCCAAAACGTTTCTTGCTAATGGTTATATTAATGATTGCGGCAAGATTGTTGGTGAGGGGAAAGACCAGATGAATTGGTTTGATGCTTCAACACTTAAAGAGCCCTATAGAATTGAAGGCAAAAAAACTATGGGGCTGGAACTTGCAGAGCAATTGAATTGGGATCTTCCTGATGTGATTCTCTACCCTACCGGTGGTGGGACTGGCTTGATTGGCATGTGGAAGGCCTTCAATGAGCTAGAAGCAATTGGTTGGATTGGTTCGAAGCGTCCGCGGATGGTAGCGGTGCAAGCGGAAGGTTGCGCACCGATTGTGAAAGCTTTTGACGAAGGAACTCGGCATGCAGAACTCTGGCAAAACGCCAGTACAATCGCATCTGGAATAAGAGTGCCAGCGGCAGTTGGTGATTTTCTAATTCTTGATGCTGTCCGCGAAAGTAAAGGTTTTGCGGTCGCTGTTAGTGATGAAGATATTAATATGGCTCATCAAGAATGCGCTAAGAAAGAAGGTATCCTACTTTGCCCAGAGGGTGCTGCTACATTGGCAGCATTAAAACAAGAAATTGTAACGGGTCGAATTAAGTCTGACGAGAGTGTCATGTTATTCAATTGCGCAACTGGATTGAAATATCCGATGCAGTCAGAGCATCACAACATTGATTTGAACGCAGTTATCGACTATGACTTTATTTCTAATGTTTAGCTGAATTCACTATTAATAATGTATTGAGGCTCAGCAAAAGGAGTGCTCTTATCTCATTTTGAAAAAATGGGTTTAACACCTTGTAAAATTATTTATAAATATAATCAGATTTAGTTTAAAGCAGAGAGACAATAGTAAGAGGAGGTGCCGTGAAAAAACAAGAAGAATGTAAAGCGGATAAGTTAGCAACAGGAATTGATTTATATACTTGGGCGACCCCCAATGGGCGAAAGGTTTCTATAATGCTTGAAGAGTTGGAGCTTCCCTATCGTGTATTCCCTATTGATATCACCAAAGGTGATCAATTGAAAGAAAGCTTTCTGAAACTGAGTCCCAATAACAAGATTCCTGGTATCGTTGATCATGAGACGGGAGTTCAGCTAATGGAGTCAGGTGCCATCCTTATGTATTTGGCTGAAAAGGCTGGTAAATTGATAAGTCAAAAAGGCGGTTCATACTGGCAAGAAATGGAATGGTTGATGTTTCAAATGGGTCATATAGGGCCAATGCTTGGACAGACTCACCACTTTGTAAAATTTAATCCAGGCAAATCACCTTATGCTGAAGAAAGGTATAGCAAAGAAAATAGGCGTTTATACCAAGTTCTGGAAAATCGGCTAATCGGTCGTGACTTCATTGTAGACGATTATTCCATAGTGGATATTGCTACTTGGCCATGGATATCACGATTTAGTTTTCAGCAGATGGATCTAAATGATTATCCTAACTTGAAGAAATGGTATTTACGGATTGCAAAGAGGCCTGCGGTACAGAGAGGTTATGGTGTTCCGGAGAAACAAGAAATACCTCTCCCAAGCTAATTAGCTTTCAAAAAAAGCTTGCTCAAAAAGAAGCCGATCTTGGCAATTCCTAGAATCGGCTTTTTCTTTAGTAAGTTTACTGTTTAGTTAACTAGACTATCGTAAATAATGTCTCTGGATACATTACGCATATTTTCAGCACCGGGTCTTCTTGGGCCCTGTGCCTGAATCATTCCCACCCAAAACATGTCTTCAACCGGGTCAACCCAAAACCATGTGCCTGCGGCTCCGCTCCAATAGTAAGTGCCTGGGCTAGCAGGAGTGTTTGCAGCATCCGGATCTGAGATAACTGCGAAGTCCACGCCAAAACCGACGCCCTCTTGTCCAGCGCGTTCTGAATTACCACCCACGTTTAGCTCATCGCGCAAACTATTGGTTCGCATAATCCGTACAGACTCTTGAGATAATATGCGATTACCATCAAGTTCGCCTTCGTTTACTAACATCTGTAAGAACCTTGCATAGTCATGGGTAGAAGAGACTAGACCGCCACCCCCGGATTCCATTCTATCTGGATTCATGTAACCGGGGCGATCTGTACGGTGAGCTCGCTGAACTAAGCGATTTCTTTCTTCATCCCAATTATGAACTTCCGCAAAGCGATTTTTGTCTTCTGGACTTACAAAGAATTGAGTTTCGCCCATTCCCAGCGGAAGGAATATATTATCTTTTAGAAAGTCACCAAATTTCTGGCCAGAAATTTCTTGCACAATATAACCTTGAATATCAACCGCAACAGAGTAGTACCACTCTTCACCAGGATGAAACAGCAATGGAATCTCTGCTACTTTATCGATAAGCATTTCAAGATTATCTGATGCGAGAACACCAGTATCGCGAAAGGCATTATTCACTGGATCATTGCCACTTAAGCCATAACCGAAGCCAGCAGAATGATTCAACAATTCACGCATAGTAGGTTCTCGATTGACAGGAACTACAGTTGCGTCGCCATTGGCTTCGTAACTCTCTAAAACTCGAAGGTTTGCAAATTCTGGAACATGTTTGCTTACTGGGTCATCAAAACTCCAAAGACCCTTTTCATGAAGAATCATCAATGCCACTCCAGTAACTGGTTTAGTCATCGAATAAATTCTGAATAGAGATTCCTTGGTCATAGGTGTTTGTGTGTCTACTGCGTTGAGTCCGCTAGATTCATAAGTTGCGACCTTTCCATCTTTCGCTAGTAACCAAACCATCCCGGCAACATCCTGATTTGATACTATTTCTTCCATGGCTGAGTCTAAAGAAGCTATACCTTGTTCCGTAAACCCAGCAGCGACGGCGCCATCTTCGGATACAGGCCACGCAGTATCAGCGAAGACATTTGATAGTGACAGCGAGCTAGTCACAAGACCTGCGACTAAGAGTTTTGAGGACATTCTAAATATTGCAGTTTTCATTCGCTGCTCTCCAATTTTTGTATTTGTAGATTTTGAGGAGGCAAATAGTACCCTGTCTGTGGTGTAAAAAACTATCTTAGACTTGTTGCAAGGTTCGAAAATCAAGGCAAGCCTATTGGTAATATCTCATTTTTAGTGAAGGCATTGCTTTAATGTTCGTATTATTTTCTAGATGGCGCACTTTTTTGGTGCACGTTCATGTGCTTCAATTAATATCGCGCCATGATGAAGCGGAAACGCATTCCAGCCCTTCACTGTATTTCATACATAGTCCTGAATTATTGGCTTTGAGAATTTTGGCACAATCTTTGCTAAATCCAATGTAGTAATTTATTTGTTTTAATTGATAATTTTCGAAAGCAACATCTCAATCTAATTTTTGGAGGTAAGAATGAAAAAGTTAACTCATATAGCTACAGGAATAGTTTTCGCCTCGAGCGGACTGTTTGTTTCCGCAGTATCAGCAGAAGTTTCTTACAATATCGGATGGGCTTCGGAGTATTACTACCGTGGAATTCTTCAGAAGAATTCTTCCGGGAGCGCAGGCATAGATTACACGGAAGGTGGTTTTTATGCTGGTGGTTGGACTGCAGATGTGGGTGATGGGCTCGAAGTCGATGGCTTCTTTGGCTACGACTACGAAACTGATTCTGGATTTACTCTAGGTGCTGGTTTTACCGGTTACTACTATACGGGTGAGTTTGATGACACCTATGAAGAAGTCAATCTCAATTTTGGCTACGGCATGGTTGCTGTTGAATACTCGGTTGGTGAGTGGGAAGGATTTGGAACTTCAAAGGACTATGATTTTCTAGGAATCACATTAGCTGGAGATAATGGTTTCTACGGCACTTTTGGCTCCTTTGGTGATGAGCTTGATGGGGAGTATATAGAACTCGGTTGGGGTACGACGATTTCAGATATCGATTTCGGCGTAGCAGCCATTTTTAACAGTGATGAAATTTCTGATCAGAAAAGCTCCTCGGGTTCGGCTACGGAAGGTGAAGCATTCGTTTTTACTATTGGTAAGAGTTTCTAAATTTGAGAACCTTATTTGGATTAGATATATTCACAAAGGGCTCCTGTTGGAGCCTTTTTTCATAGCCAAGAGTCTTTCATTCGGCAACAGCGATTCGAAATTCCTAGGGGACGCCATTCCGCCCTTCGCTTATTCCGTCACTATTGCTCTTCCTGCTTAAACTCAATTTCGCTGTTCTGGTGATTTTGTAAATTAATAGTTGACTTAAGATTGAAGTAGAAATACTGTATATATATACAGTATTTAAATTAATGTCAAAATGGCCTCAATGCCCCTATTTCAATCTAGGCTTGCTGAATGTGCAGAATCCATAGCCGCGACCCGCTCTCTCAAAAAAAGTCTGAAGGAGTGCAAGAGCTTACCCTGCCCGCTTATACAGAACTTCACTGCATCTCAAATTTCACTTTTCTCCGTGGTGCGTCTTTCCCTGAGGAATTAGTTAGCACCGCAGACTTACTTGGGTATAGCGCACTGGCTATTACTGATGAGTGTTCTTTTTCCGGTATAGTTCGGGCTCACGTTGCAGCCAAAAAGAAAAACATTGAGCTAATCATTGGCAGTG
>CAWKZI010000121.1:0-6752 GCA_963854365.1 Gammaproteobacteria bacterium | reverse complement strand
TCGACTCATAGCTAACTGTTTAATAGTTTCTATCTGATCAGGCAAACCATTATCCGCCATATTACCGTAATAGGTATCATGGAAAGATTTGGAACGTCCGGGCGTCCCCATCGCATCTACTTCAACAACAATAAACCCTAGCTCGGCTATCGCCTGATTATCCCTGCGAGAAGTTTGAAACGACCGACTGCCAACGCTGCTGCCCCAGGGACCGGGGTAAAGATAGTTAAGCACAGGATACGATCCTTTTTCATTGAAATTCGTCGGTCTATACATCAAACCATAAAGGTCGGTTAATTGATCTCTAGCTTTCACAACAAAAGGGATTGGCGCTACCCAACCAGATTCTTGCAATTGAGAAACATCTGTTTCTTCAATTATTGCAAGTTGTGCGCCTGATCGATCTTTTAAAACGGAGATTGGTGCTTGTGTAGGTGTTGAATAGGTATCCGTGAAAAACTCGCTAGACTGGGACCAGCTGATAGAATGGTTGGCGACTTCAGGAGTTAATAATCTCAAGTCAGAGCCATCCAGAGCAATACGATAGAGATACTGAAAATAGGGATCGCCCCCCTCTTTCGCTGCAGCAAAAAAGAATAGCTGCTCTTCCTTCAAATCTACATGTGAAAGACTTAGAACTAACCATGATCCAGAAGTTAATCGTTGTTTTAATTCTCCAGTTTTAAGATCATGTAAATAAAGATGTCCCCAGTTATCTTTTTCCGAATACCATATAAATTCTCCACGCTCATGAAAGACACGCCAGTTCTCTGCTCCAATACCTGATTCGTATTGCGTCGCAGTTTCTTCTCGATAAACATCGCGGACTGCTCCAGTTTCAATATCTGCTATCCGAAGCTGCGCAACTTTGTGATCGCGAGAAGAGGAAACAAACGCTAGTTTTTTGCTGTCTTCACTCCATTGAACATCTAGAAAACTACCATCACGATCAGCTATATGATCACTAGTTGTTGATCGATGTGCATCCGGTGACATATTCAAGCGAACGATCCTCGGTACACTCTCATCTTCTGCTTCGTCCTCTAAATGAATGACAATACGTTCAATCATAAAAATATGCTCGTCACCAGGAAGAGGATATTTCCAAGCGTCTAATTCCGGGTGACCTATCTTGGTACTAAAAAGATACATGTCCCCCACATTGCGACCATCATGCCGGAAGCTGGCAATTTTTCTGGAGTCAGGAGACCACCTTATGACAGGAGTATTACCTCTGGTCCAGCCGGCATTATTAGTGCCGTAGCCATAGTCTTCAATACCATCAAAAGTAAGTTGAGTAAGTTCGTTACTCTCAGTATTTCGCATCCATAGATTGTGGTCTTTGATAAAAACTGCTTTGCTCCGGTCAGGAGAAAGAGATTCAGAAGAAGGAGTATCTTCCGTGAGCTGTATTTCATAATTACTACGATCAAGAAAATAATTATCTCCCTGATATCGAAAAGAAATTGAGTCCAATTCGTCATAAAGTTGTATTCGAGTTAGAACTATCTCTGAGGGCTCAATATCTAAATCAACAATCTGCCCCAGCACCACTGCGAGTCGGTTGTTATCTATAAGTACCGACTTGGACTTAACCACAGGGTCATACAGAATGTAGTCTGATCCATCGAGAGCTGACCGGCGATAGACTAGCTGCCCGTTGTCTTGCCAATACTGGGTGAGGACACTGTTCTGCGTTAAGGTCGAAGTATTTTGCCGCAGGAATGATTCAGCACGTTTATAGTCAGCCAGGATCAGCGCTGATGTTAGTCCCGCTTGAGTGATGTTTGAATAATCATTTTCACGAATGTCTTCCGCAGGAGAACACGCAGCAAGGAGAACTGCAGCAAGGATACCTATTATGATATTTGCCAAAAAATTAGATTGCTGATGATTGTATGAGAGCGCCACTAAAGTAGTGAATCCAAAATAAGATTTGTTGAGCTTACTAATCTTTCGTCCCTCGGCCGTAAATCTGGCACAAATGGCATTCCGGTTAGATATTGGAGCCCTTCAATATAGCGAATTGCGATTTGATTTGCCTGATCCCGAGTAAACTGATGGCTTTTCCCTTTCACCATTCCTCGAGCGAATTCTTTTGAAAATGAAACTGGTTTTCCCTTTCGAGTAATAAGCTCTCCGTTGTCACCCAGCCTCCAAAATCGAGAAGAATCCATGGTGTAGAGTTCATCAGCTGCAACTATATTGCCTAGACTGTTAATACCGTGCTCGGTCTTGGCATCTACCAATACCATACCCCGTGCTGCCAAATACTGACTGATCATACCGAAAGCCATTAAGGATGAATTGCGGATTTGCGCATATTGCCCTGCAGTACAAATACCCGCATCAATTAGATACTTTGCATCAATCGTTCTATCTACAGCATCTTTAGTACTGGGTGTATCCATTAAATAAGGCAGTTCACCGTTAACTTGCAGTTGGTCGACGACTAAGTCGTGGCCAGCATAATTGAATTTCGTTTGACCCTGCACTTTTGCCTCTAGCCAGTGTTGGTACATGGAGGTCGACGTAGAACTTTCCGCCATGTATAGACGCAGAACATTTTCGAGTTTAACTAGATTCAGGTTTTCAGCTGGAATAATAGTGGAGCTGGGCGCGAGACCCGCCACAGGAAATTGCGAACTCCCTAAAACATCTTTTACCAGTCCGAGCATATGATCGTGATTGAATGCCAGCACTTGGTCCTTAAAAGGTATTGCACCGCGATTAACGTCGTGGGTGGATATTCTATTATTGCGAAACATCAACCTTAGCGGCTGCCCGCTACTAGTCACTAGGTCCCCACCAAATACTGAATCGGATACCTTTCCTTCCAGTATGGTAGAACCTGCCAACCTAGGAATATCACCGTCTTCTATCAACTGACGGATAGGACGACCTTCATTGACAGCAATGCCATGTTCGGCAATCAATTCACGGACTTCAGATTCATTAAGCATTAAGGAAAGGACTCTTCTCTGTTTGTTTCAGGAAAGATTTTAAGAATAGTTGAAAGCGGAAATGACTACAAGATGAAGTGGCTGAAGGCACCTAATTATGGGAGCCTCTTAGATTACATAGTGTGTGGGGAGAGAAAATGGTGCCGCCACCAAGAGTCGAACTCGGGACCTGCTGATTACAAGTCAGCTGCTCTACCACGGCTGAGCTATAGCGGCACATTGAGATTTTTAGGCGGCAATCTCTTAACCGTTTTCTAATATACTGGAGATATCGGCTGCTACTCGCTATTGCGACTGAGCTGCAACGTTACAGGTCGCGCATACTACATAAAAACACATTTGTGTTCAACAGTTGGGATAGCCAACACCCGTTCCATCCAAGACCGTAAATTAAAGCCCGAAGCGTCTCTATGGCCTATACTGCCTCTTATAAAGAAGCATACTAACTTCCAACTATCTTTGTTAAAATATTCGGCTACAAGCATCGTAATTACTCGATTTCGTCGCTAAAATCAAGATCTAACTTTCAGAAACTCCACAGGCCCCTGCTTTGTCAGCTACGACCACACAATGGCTTCAAATGCTCTCATTATATGGGTGGATTTGGATAATTCCGATCCTAGAACGCCTGTTTCCCTTAAAAGGGCAGTCATTCATTCGGCCGGGCATGTTCAACGATCTGCTTCACACTTACCACCGAGTGCACCTATGGATAATGATCAACAGTGCTTTTGCGGCTTGGTTGATTATCTACACTCAGAATCATGCCGGCCGAGGCCCTTATGGAAGGGGAATTTTGATTGATGCTCATTGGGGCTGGAATGTATTTGCCCTCCTGCTGATGGGACATGTTACTTTTTATGTCGCCCACTATGCTTGCCATAAGATCCCTCTACTCTGGCAATTCCATCGCGTTCATCATAGCACCCAAGTGCTCGACTCTTTATCAACCAGCCGATTTCACATAGTCGATAAGACCACCTTCGCCGCACCCTATTTATTATTAGTGACATATTTACAACCCGACCCAACTTTGACCTTCTTATTCATATCATTTAACGATTTTTGGGGTCGCTACGGTCATGGCAATATTAAAGATCCTCATTGGCTAGGCTATTTTATGAGCAACCCAAAATTTCATCGTTGGCATCATTCAAACCACCCGGAAGCTATCAATAAAAATTTTTCGGCTGAGTTTAATTTCCTCGATTGGATTTTTGGCACAGCTTACTATCCGAGGGAAGGAATACCAGACAGATTTGGTGAAGCTAATTACACCAATAGTATCTTTGTTCAACATTACCTACCCTTCGTGGATATTTATAATATTGCTAAAAACGATGGCATTACTGCTCTTTTCAAGAAACCATTTGGCAAACCGAATAGCAGTGAGATTCAATCTAAAAGTGCTACGGAAAATTCAAAAAACTCTGAAAGAATTGCAAAAGAAGCACTAAAAGATTAGGTGAACTAGGGAAATGAACGGACCATCTTCAACTAAAGCTTGGGCAGCTTTGCAAGATCAAAGTAAAAAATTCCAATCTTCTGAATTTCGACTAACCAGATTATTCGATGTTGATTCTTCCCGTTTCGATAAATTCTCTGTTCAGCATGATAAATTGCTACTCGACTATTCAAAAAATTATCTCGATGACAAAACCAAATCTTTATTGTTAGATTTAGCTGAACAGTGCTCAGTGCCGCAAGCTATTAGATCCATGTTTGCTGGCGAGGCTATAAATAGCACTGAAGATCGTCCAGCCCATCACGTCGCTCTAAGAAATTCATCACTCTCCAATCAGCAAGTGGAAATTGAAAACAACTTAAATAGAATGGCGAGCTTTATCTCAGAAGTAGAAACCGGTCAGTTAAATGGCTTTGAGAATTCATCAATTAAGCAGGTAATCAATCTTGGTATTGGCGGCTCGGACCTGGGGCCAGCTATGGTGACTGCTGCGCTAGAGGGCTTCGATAATAAAAAAATTAAAGCTTATTTCGTCTCAAATATAGATCCTTCACATATTAATTCCACACTACTGGATTTAAACGCTGAAGAAACACTTTTCATAATCTCTTCCAAATCCTTCACTACATTAGAGACACAGCAAAATGCCTTGAGGGCAAAAAGGTGGCTATTGGAGAGCGGAGTTTGTTCGGATTCGGTGTCGAATCATTTCATTGGTATCACTCACAATACTCAAGCTGCTGTGGATTTTGGGATTCGAACAGAAAATATCTTCCCGATATGGGATTGGGTCGGAGGTCGTTACTCGCTTTGGTCGGCAATCGGTCTACCGATAGCGCTTTCAATTGGGATGGACAACTTTAAGGAATTACTTGCTGGCGCTAGATCCATGGATGAGCACTTCTTAAAGTCAGAAATGGCAGAAAATCTGCCGGTACTCCTAGCTTTGCTTACAGTTTGGTACACCGCTTTTTTCAACTGCCACAGTTCTGTCGTTGCTCCCTATAGCCAACGATTACAGTTGCTACCTTCATACCTACAACAACTCAGCATGGAAAGCCTTGGTAAATTTGTCGACAAGCAAGGTAACCTCACTCAAACGAATACTGGGGAAGCGCTTTGGGGTACAGCTGGCAGCAATGGGCAACATTCTTATTTTCAACTGCTCCATCAGGGTAAAGAGAATATCCCTGTAGATTTCATTGCTATTGCAAAACCACATGCAAGTGATTGCATTAACCAAGAACAGTTCGAACAACACCAACACTTGTTATCCAACTGTTTTAGTCAAAGTTTAGCTTTGATGAATGGCAACGATGAAGACGAGCATCAACACAAGCGACTTATTGGGAATAAACCGTCTAACACAATTCTAATGAACAGCCTTGATCCTCATTCATTAGGATCATTGATAGCCTTATATGAGCACAAAGTCTATGTGCAAAGTGTAATCTGGAATATTAATGCTTTCGATCAATGGGGGGTTGAGCTAGGTAAGAAACTGTCAAAAGAACTGTTTACTGCATTCAGTTCAGCAGCTGATGTTGACAAGCGAGATTTAGACAGCTCTACGTCGAATTTGATTAAACAAACTATAGATTGGAATGCGTAAGGAATATGGGTGACTCACTAAAACTCCGCTGCGGAAGCCCTGACGACGAAGACTGGTTGTTTCAGCTATTTCGAACCACAATGCAAAACCATATCGATGCAGCCTGGGGTTGGGATGAATTATTGCAGAAAGAAGGTTTTGTCACGTCTTTACCAGCTATCAAATTTCAGGTACTGGATTCCCCAGATGGGAGAGCTGGAAGTTATCACTTAACAGAGAAAGACTCTCACCTTTTATTGGATATTATTTTGGTTGAGCCTGAATACCAGAGACAGGGGCTAGGGAATTTTATGATGGAACAAATTAAAGCTCATTCAATTAACTCAAACAAGCTGATTCAATTAAGTGCCCTAAAAACCAATCCTGCTGTTCTGTTTCATCAGCAATCAGGTTTTCAGCAAATCTCAGCTGATAAACATAGTTTACAGATGTCTTGGCCTGCCTCAATTTAGCTTAATTCTATCAGCCAGTTCTTTAGCTTATAGAGAGACTAGCTACTTCGTCGAATTGAGGGTTTTCAGGAGAGAAAACCAGATCTCTTGAAGATGATTCACTAAACCATTAATTAGCACCTATCTAAATATATACCCATGACTAATCTTGTAATATGGAGCTTATGTTTCATACTCTAAGTTTTTTCTAACCATAAAAAATAGCGAGGAGGAAATCCCGTGAGGAATCTAAAAACTAACCCTGGATCATTCTTGGCTGC
>CAWKZI010000120.1:0-6828 GCA_963854365.1 Gammaproteobacteria bacterium | reverse complement strand
CCGAATCTGGAGTTAGCCTATCAGACTATGTTCTCCGGTGCTTCGAGTATTACCTCAAGCCATGATGATTCGATAGTTTATGCGGATGATGTCGCGCCCGGGCGTCTCCGCCATAAAAAAACCCAGCGTGAGCTGGGTTTTTTTATGGCGGAGAGAGAGGGATTCGAACCCTCGATAGGTTTAACCCTATACGCCCTTAGCAGGGGCGCGCCTTCAGCCACTCGGCCATCTCTCCGTAAGGGGTGCGAATAATACCATAGCCGGCAAAAAAACTAGAAGAGCCAGAACGAAATAGATCTAGCTGAATTTTAGCTTAGCGATGGAATGGAAATTTGACGAAGCCAATGTCACTCTGCTGACCCAAAGTGCATTACGCTAGTAAGCGCTGGAGTTTATAATTTACTCTTCTTCGCTGGCTGGACCGTCACCGCTCTGTTCTTTCTGGATGCGTTGATAGATTTCTTCGCGATGCACTGCGACTTCCTTAGGAGCATTCACTCCAATTCTCACTTGATTACCTTTAACACCTAATACAGTAACAGTGACCTCGTCTCCTATCATCAAAGTTTCGCCGACCCTGCGCGTAAGTATTAACATGCCCACTCTCCATTATTATTCCTTTGCATTTCCTCATAATTAAGCAGTGGAAACGCAAATTGGACTCATATTGTTGCTCGGTTCACTTTAGATGGCCATTATTCTCGTGAATTCCAGCTCACTTAAACTTGACCAACATCTCCATTAGCTAACAAAGACAACCGTTCTGTAGTTTCATTATTCTTGAAAACCTTACCTTCTTTTACCAATGTTTACTGCTCGTCGATCTCAGAAAAATCAGCATATCTACCTAGCTGAAGGTAATTATTGTTGATTCTAGCTATTGAAAAATAGCGCGAATACTAAGAATTAAGCCGAGACCCTGCACGCAAGCACCAAACTCTGAGTTTAAATTCAGCAGACGAAACTCGTTATAGGCATCAGCCTGACCCAAACAACAAATAGTTACTCAGCTGCCTTTTCGTAGTCAGGGTCTGCTAAATCGAAAGCGCTATGTAATGCCCGCACTGCTAATTCCAGATACTTTTCCTCTATAACAATCGATATCTTTATTTCAGAGGTCGTAATAAGCTGAATATTAATGCTCTCATCCGCCAGTGCTTTAAACATCCTGCTGGCTATGCCAGCGTGGGATCGCATACCCACGCCAACGACAGAGACCTTACCAATCTTTTTGTCCAATACGACTTCAGTCGCTCCTAAAGAATCAGCTACCTTATCAAGAATCTCTTTTGCTTTATCACTTTCTCCGCGTTTTACGGTAAAAGTAATATCGTTCGTACCATCAGCAGCAGCATTCTGCACAATCACATCAACTTCGATACCAGATTCACTCATGGGGCCAATTACCTTGTAGGCAATTCCCGGCAAATCTGGAACACCGGATACTGTTAGCTTGGCTTCGTCACGCTGGAATGCAATTCCAGCGATGGCAGGATCTTCCATCTTAGTACCTTCCTCTAAACTAATGAGGGTTCCATCACCCTCTTCAAAACTGGATAGTACTCGCAAGGGCACCTTGTATTTTCCAGCAAACTCTACCGCGCGGATTTGTAAAACTTTCGCACCGAGACTCGCCAATTCGAGCATTTCTTCAAAAGTTACGCTGCTCAATAGCTTGGCGTCTTCTACTACTCGCGGATCAGTAGTATAAACACCCTTCACATCAGTATAGATTTGGCACTCATCTGCTTCCAGCGCCGCGGCCAGCGCTACCGCGGTAGTGTCAGAACCACCTCGGCCTAATGTTGTGATATTTGAGTTGTCATCCACGCCCTGAAAACCGGCAACAACTACGACATGCCCTTGCCCAAGCTGGGCATGAATCCGCGAGCCATCAATTTCTCTAATACGCGCTTTAGTGTGAGTCCCATCAGTGAGGATTCCCACTTGTCCGCCAGTAAAGGAACGGGCGCTGCAGCCCAGGTTTTCTAAAGCCATACTTAATAATGCTATAGTGACTTGCTCTCCAGTAGAGAGTAAGACATCCATTTCTCTGGGAATTGGCCTCTCCATAATACTATGAGCGAGCTCAGTAAGGCGGTTGGTTTCCCCGCTCATCGCTGAAACTACAACCACAACGTCATCGCCGTTGGCACGAAACCCAGCCACCTTATCAGCAACTGCTTTAATTCGTTCTACAGTACCTACTGATGTTCCGCCATATTTTTGAACAATTAGTGCCATTACCTTTCCATACGTTTTTTACTACTATCTGGTTCTTAATACTCTCTGTTTACAGTTCAGTATACGCTTCGATTTGAAACTGCATTTTACAGCTCCAGTTATTTAGCAACTACATATCGAGAAGCTATAGTTTAGACTCAACCCAGAGTTTAACGCTGGCCAATGCTTCAGGCAAAGCACTAGCATCACTTCCTCCTGCCATTGCCATATCAGCGCGGCCACCACCCTTCCCTCCTACTTGCAAGGCAACCATATTCACTAGCTCCCCGGCTTTGACCTTGTCAGTTAAGTCAGTACTGACGCCGGCAACTAAACTCACTTTGCTATCACTGACACTGGCTAGAACTACAATTGCGTGCCCGAGTTTGTTCTTCAGTTGATCTACTGTGTCACGTAAGGTCTTGGAATTAAAACCTTCAACTGTAGCAACCAATAACTTCACTCCTTTCAACTCCTCTGCTTGAGCAGCTAGATCGCTACCAGTATTGGAAGCCATCTTAGACTTCAACTGCTCGAGTTGTTTTTCTAAAGCTTTGTTTCCCGCAGCAAGTTGCTTTACTTTATCGACTAGTTCTTCTGGCTTCGATTTTACTATTTCACACACTTGCCTCAAGGTTTGCTCTTCTTGGAAAATTAGCGCATGGGCACCATTGCCAGTTACTGCTTCTATACGTCTAACGCCTGCGGAGATTCCAGTTTCACTGACAATTTTAAATAAGCCTATATCACCAGTACGGTCTACGTGGGTGCCGCCGCAAAATTCCACTGAGTACTCATCGCCCATACTGACTACCCTTACTTCATCGCCATATTTTTCGCCGAACAGAGCAAGGGCACCTTTCTTTTGAGCATCCGCGATAGGCATCACTTCTTTACTTACTGAAGAGTTGGCCAGTATTTCCTGATTGACCTGATCTTCGATTTGTTTCAATTCAGGTTTACTTACTACTGATGAATGAGAAAAATCGAAACGCAACCTATCTGCATCGACCAATGAGCCTTTTTGATAGACATGGGCACCCAATACATTCCTTAGGACTGCATTCATTAGATGAGTTGCCGAATGGTTCAATGTAATGGCTGCACGCTTACTGGCAGAAACTTCAGTAGAAACCTGATCCCCTATTTTTAATTCACCGCTACGTAGTAGGCCTCGATGGATAGGTACATTGCCCTGTTTCTGTGTATCGAGTACTTCGAATTCAGCTGTTTCATTTCGAAGTACTCCTAAGTCTCCTACTTGCCCTCCAGACTCTCCATAAAAAGGACTTGAATCTAACACTAGCAATACCTCATCGGATCCAGCTTCAGTAAGGCTCTTGTTCGAGAGACTATAGATTGCTGTAACTTTTGCTGAACCGATCAGCTCTTCATAGCCAATAAAATTAGTACTAAGCTGTACATCTAGGTCAAGCTTATCTACTGCAGAAAAATTACTTGCTGCTCGAGCTTGCTCTTTTTGCACGTACATCGCTTTCTTAAAGCCATCCATATCAATGTTAAGTTCATGCTCTCGTGCCACATCTGCAGTTAGGTCAACTGGAAATCCATAGGTATCGTAGAGGCGAAAGACGGTTTCACCAGGAATTATTGTCCCCTCGAGATCATCAATAGCCTTCTCTAAGATGCTCATTCCATTTTCCAGAGTGCGGGCAAATTGCTCTTCTTCCTCTTTTAAGACTTTCTCTACAAAGGTCTGATTTTCCAGAAGCTCCGGATAAGCGTCGCCCATTATTTTTGCCAAGCCACCTACCAATCTATAGAAAAAAATGTCTTTTACACCTAGCTGATAACCATGGCGTACAGCTCGGCGGACTATACGTCGCAAAACATAACCTCTGCCCTCATTGGAGGGAACAATTCCATCAACCACAAGAAATGCACATGAACGTATATGGTCAGCAATCACACGTAAAGAGTTATTACATGTATCTTCAACACCTGTAACTTTAGCAATGTCGTTCAATAAATTTTGAAATAAATCTATTTCGTAATTGCTATGGACGTTTTGCATAACCGCAGACACACGCTCCAAGCCAGCGCCGGTGTCAACTGAAGGCTTCGGTAAAGGGGTCATGGAGCCATCAGCTTTACGCTCGAATTGCATGAAAACTAAATTCCAGATTTCGATGTAACGATCACCATCTTCATCGGGGCTACCTGGAGGTCCGCCAGCGACGTGATTACCATGATCGTAAAATATTTCCGAACAAGGTCCGCAGGGTCCGGTGTCCCCCATTGCCCAGAAATTATCTTTCTCACCAAGGCGCGAAAATCTACCGGGGTCAATCTGTATTTCGTCTAACCAAATTGCTGCAGCTTCGTCATCATCTTCGAAAACTGTTACCCAAAGCCTTTCTGGCTCCAAACCTAATTCAACAGTTAGGAAATCCCAAGCATGCTGGATCGCTTCACGCTTAAAATAATCCCCAAAAGAGAAATTACCCAGCATTTCGAAAAAAGTGTGATGGCGTGCGGTATAGCCAACATTCTCAAGATCATTATGCTTCCCACCTGCTCGAACGCAACGCTGAGAGCTAGTGGCGCGAGGGCAGGCACGCTGCTCATCGCCCAAAAATACTTCCTTGAATTGCACCATGCCGGCATTAGTAAATAACAGAGTAGGATCATTCGCGGGCACCAGCGAACTACTGGGAACAATCTCATGTCCACGGTTGGCAAAAAAATCTAAAAATCTTTGTCGAATCTCGGCACTCTTCATCAATGGACCTCAAGAACTACTGGCTCTCACCGGAAAGCTGTTCGTTTCCAAAAAAGCAGGGAATTATAGCGCTTAATACTCTGAATTTGCAGGGTTTTAATCTGTAACCCTTAAGCGAAAGACAATCTAAGACGAAATTCCACCTAAGCTACAGTTTAGTCCTTATCAGGTTTCTCAACGAAGCTTGAGCTTCGCAAGCTTGTCGTAGAGTCAAAACTAAAAAGTACCCATAGTTTTATCCAAAGGAACTCTCAACCGTCCATCACTTGACAATATGATCGCAACCCCCCGAGTTTGCGGAAAATGACTCAAGACAATTGTAATAATAATTAATAACGGCACGCAGAGAAACATACCGGGAATGCCCCAAATATAATTCCATAACCCAAGGTTCAATAAAATTATGATCGGGCTAAGATTAAAAGAAGAACCCATAAGTCGAGGCTCAATAATATTTCCAATACAAATTTGCAGCACACCTATACCGACTAATACCAAAAAAAACAATGAATAACCGTCTGATTGTGCAAGCGCTATCATCGCGGGGAAAATTGTGGCAATAAGCGAGCCAACCGTAGGAATGAAATTTAACAAAAAAATTAACAACCCCCAGACACCAGCGAAGTCTACTTCTACTATCCTCAAAAAAATGTAGCTCGCAACACCTGTCAAAGAACTCGTGAAAAATTTGATACTTATATATTTTTGGATATCATCTCGAACGCGCTTAAGAATTTTTTGGACATTTTCTTCTTTTTGAGGATTACCAACTAACGCAGCTATTTTCGACCGCAATTGCCCCTGCTCGAGAAAAAGAAAACTTGTATAGATAAGTATGATGCCTCCACTGGTTAAGATACCGGTAAAAGAACTTGCCAACGAAGCAAGAAAACTTGGCAAATTTATCCAGCTTCCTAACAGTTCAGTTGGAGTCTGACCTTCGAAGTCTATTAAGTTTATAAGGGGGAAATCTTGCAGCCTAGCAATAAGATTTGCTTGGTATTGATCAGCCACATCAAGCACATCGCCGAAAGTTGAACTGAGGAAATTTATTAACCCCCAAATAATTGAAATAAACGATAGTAAAGAAGCCGTTAGACAGATGGGTTTGGGGAAATGGAAACCTCGCATCTGAATTCGAGCAAAGGCGTTAGAAAGAGTATTGATTAAATACCACAAAGTAATTGCAATGACTAAGGGCAATAATAAACCCTCACCCGAATTGAGAAGATAGAAAACTAGAAACACTAGAATTGCTACGGCTGCGTAATTAAGTGTTTTCATACTCTGTCACTCCCTGCCACTGCAGATAACGATTCTATCCATTAATAATGGCGAGTTTCGAATAATATTGCTTTGCTTCTACCTCTATCCCATATTGCCGAATGACATCCAAGAACTCAACATCAATATACCTCTCATAATTTTAAATAATCGTGATACTGACTATTTGCGAAAGGTGTGACAGTGATCGGCGAGCCTTATGTGGGCAAAACGCAACAAATCATTTACCGCTAAACCCTCGCATGGTAAAACCCCCTTAACCAGCAGCCATGAAGACTATAAGACCAATCTGTATATCACGATAGGTACAGCGTCTAATCAAAATTAATCCGAGCGCATACCCTTACTTTTCGACATACTAGTTGTCGTCTTTGCAGAATATTTGTTTATTTTTTGATGAACAAGGAAAAACAATCATGCCATGTCTGCTATTTACAGTAGTTAGTTAAACGCATTCGAAGGACTGATGGGAAAGTTAAATGTCAGACGAACAAACTCAAATAAAGATTTCGGGCTCTACTGATACCGGCTTATGCCGTAACTATAACCAAGATTTCATTGGTTTTGACCAAAATCTT
>CAWKZI010000119.1:0-6835 GCA_963854365.1 Gammaproteobacteria bacterium | reverse complement strand
AGCTTCGGTTCTGCTTTAGGCTTTGCTGTTGTTCTCATAGCTTTTGCCGCGTTACGCCTGCGCTTGGATGCTATGGATATTCCTGACGTATTTCGCGGACCTGCTATTCAACTTGTGAGCACCGGTATCGTTTCTATGTGTTTTCTTGGTCTGGCTGGAATAGTATAACCGTGGAAGCTTTCATCGAAAATCAGTTCGTCCGATTTGTACTACTCATCAGTACCGCCGTTTTCTTAGCCTATAGACTACTTTTAGTCAGTAAATATTTGTGCAAGGAATATCTAAAGCAAAAATCTATGGTAGATCGGATTAATAGTTATCTACCCCAAACTCAGTGTGGCCGTTGCGGCTACAAAGGCTGCTTGCCTTATGCTCGCGCTATTAGCCAAGGTGATATGATTAATAAGTGCCCCCCAGGGGGCATATCAACAATCCTTAACTTGGTAGAACTTCTAAATGAACCAGGATTAAGGCTCAATCCTGCCCATGGGGTTTTTCAACCTCCATTAACTGCGGTAATTCGAGAAGAAGAATGTATTGGCTGCACTAAATGCATTCAAGCATGCCCTGTAGATGCTATTCTCGGTGCGCCAAAACTCATGCATACAGTAATCACCGACGAATGCACCGGTTGTGATCTTTGCATAGAACCCTGCCCTGTAGATTGTATTGATTTAGTTTTGTTACCCACTTCTAGCCCCCGTTATTGGCTAAACCCGATAATCCAGAATTCTAGGTTCAATACATTGGAAACAAACTAATGAGGTTTGCTGAAAAAATTATTGAAAGCTTGTGCGTTAGCACAAGACAGCCAATGCCAGGAGGCATTAAACCACCGGACTATAAACAGGAAACCCTAAGGTCACGACTAATGCCAACTCCCATTCCTGAAGAGCTAATACTTCCTTTGGCTCAGCATGGAAATAGTAGATCTAGACCATTAGTTAAACCTGGAGACAAAGTCCTCAAATACCAAGCCATCGCCTGTTCCGATGTAACCGGTATAGTTGACTTGCATGCGCCCACTTCAGGAATAGTTCTAGCTATCGAGAATTTTCCCATTCCAAGCCCCGTGGATAAAGAGTCAAAGTGCATCCTCCTTAAAAAGGACGGTCTTGATGCAGAAATTGATCACAATACTTTAGCGAATTATCGTTCCCTTAGTTATTTGGAATTAATAAAGCTCATCGAACAAGCTGGAATATTCGGGCTTGGTGGAGCAGAATACCCAAGCCGACTAAAACTAAAGTCAGGTAAAAACAAAAAGATAAAACTACTAATCATCAATGCAGTGGAATGCGAGCCTTATATCACTGCAGATGAAGCCCTTCTGCGAGAAAAAGCCCAGTTCGTCGTTCAAGGCGCAGAAATTCTTCAAGCCGCTTGCATGGCTGAACACTGCGTTATTGTTATAGAGTCTAATAAAGCTGATGCAATTAAAGCTCTAGAACAAACACAATTAAATAGCTCAATTGAACTATTTAAGATAGCAGCAAAATATCCCACCGGTAGCGAGAAGCAGCTAATCCAAGCAGTAACATCCAAGGAAGTTCCCAGCGGAAAATACCCTACTGATATTGGAATACTCATGCACAATGCCGGCACAGCCTATGCTGTTTACCAAGCGGTTATTGAGGGAAAGCCTTGCATCAGCAGAATTACTACTCTAGCAGGTGGCTCTCTAAAAACACCGAAAAATTTTGAAGCTTTAATTGGCACACCTATTGATTATTTACTGAATCTCTGTGGCCTGAACCAACAAACCCATACTATGACACTGATGGGCGGACCCCTTATGGGGGTTAAACTTGCTCGAACTGATGTGCCAATTCTAAAAACCACAAACTGTATAATTGCAGCCTCTGAAGACAAGTTTCCGCCAGCCTCTATAGAGCTCGCCTGTATTCGCTGCGGATTCTGCGCTGATGTTTGCCCAGCGTCCCTGTTGCCCCAACAATTGTACCTTTACGCTAAGTGTCAAAATTTCTCCGAGCTAATTAGTCACGGTCTTAACGACTGCATTGAGTGCGGTGCTTGCGCGTATGTTTGCCCAAGCAACATTCCACTCATACAATATTATCGCGCCAGTAAAGATGAACTCGCAAGCCAATTAGAAAACAAAATAAGCAGCGAACAATGGAAGCAACGTTTTCAGCATCATCAATATCGAGTCAAAAAAGACAAAGAAGCAAGGCGAGATTCTAAAAGACGCGAAACTATTAAGCCTACAGAATTAACACTAAAAATTTCGCCACCAATATTTTCTCGAGAGGCTGCAAAAAAGGAAATCGCTGCCGCGGTTGTTCGAGTTAGAAAACGCAAGGCGCAGTTTATTGCTTCAAGTGGTGGCGAAAATACTGAGACTGATAAATAGATGACATCCTCGCCGCAGTCTCCTCCCTTTCAGCGCACTCGTCGTAGTACAAACAATATTATGCTGCAAGTGGTTGCCGGTTGTATTCCGGGAATTAGCATAGCGACCTGGTATTTTGGATATGGCGTTCTACTTAATGTGTTGCTTTCAATCGTATTTGCACTATGTTTTGAAGCGTTAGCGATCAGTTTAAGATCGCGTCACATTCAAACCACATTAGCTGATAATAGCGCGCTAGTTACGGCTGTTCTATTTGGACTCACAATTCCTCCAGGCTTGCCCTGGTGGCTACTATTCTTAGGTATAGGCTTTGCCATATTGATTGCCAAACACATATACGGAGGCCTTGGTCAGAACCCATTTAATCCAGCAATGTGCGGTTATTTATTTTTACTACTCAGCTTCCCCTCAGCGATGACTAGCTGGCATATCCCCAATGATGCTCTAAGCAGCGTGCAAGAATTTGCACCTACAAGCCTTTCTGGTCTGCAACAAAGCCTGCATCTCACCTTTCCATTTCTTTCCCATAACACTCTTAATCCCATTGAGTTTATTGACGGTTTAGCTATGGCAACTCCTTTAATTGAGTCAAAGATGGCTGGCACCAGCAAACTATTGACAGCCTGGCAGACTGACCAATCGTTGTTCGCGCGGAGCTCAGAGACTGCTTGGGAGCTGGTTAATATTGGCTACTTCTTAGGTGGTGCCTTCTTACTCTTTCAACGCGTCATAAGTTGGCATATTCCAGTGGCCATCATTACTACTGTAATGACCATATCAATTTTATTTTATTCACCAGGTGGTTATGCAATCTACGGAACTCCCTATTTGCACTTGTTCGGCAGCGCCACAATGATCGGAGCTTTTTTTATTGCCACCGATCCAGTAAGTGCTGCAACTACTAATAAAGGGAAACTGGTTTACGGAGTGATAATTGGTTTAAGCATTTACGGTGTAAGAGCCTGGGGAAGCTATTTAGACTCTATAGCGATAGCTGTGTTATTGGGGAATTTTTTGGCTCCTCTTTTAGATCATTTTCTACGCCCACGAATCTATGGTCACAAGAAAGGTGTTCTAGGCCCTTCTGATATGGGCGGAGGCAGTAATAAAGTGATAGATTCATGAATAGGACAAATTATTATCCCCAGCAGCCACTCTCACTCTGGAATAACAACCCTGTATTAGTCCAACTGCTCGGTCTCAGTCCGGTGCTAGCTATTTCCACCAGCATAACGAAAGGCTTGGCATTGGGAATGGCCAGTGTACTCGTTTTACTCCTTTCCTCCGTTACCGTGAATCTTTTAAAACATCAGATTAATCAAAGTTGGCGATGGCTATGGTTCGGAATCATTGCTGCCGCCGCTACCAGCTTTGCCGATCTAGTAATGCAATTCTACTTCTTTCCACTCTCAAAGGAATTAGGAATTTATCTTCCTTTAATTTGTTGTAATGTGATGATCCTTCTTAGGCTCGAAAGCAGTTTGCGCACCAAAAACCTCGCTAAGGTTGTTATAGATAATCTAATCATCGGTTTCGGTTTTCTAATTATTATATTACTACTGGCAGCAATACGAGAGGCTTTATCTACGGGGGGTATCCTTAGCAACTTGGATCTACTTAGACCTAAATTCTTGGGTCCCTCGATTGACGATAATGAGAATCAGCGAGAGTTATTGCGTTTTGCAAGATTACCACCGGCTGCATTTATTATCTTAGGTTTAATAATTGCAGCAAAGAATCTAATCAATTCCAAGCGTATAATTACCTCATCTAAAATTGAAATAAAGACTTCAAATACTAAGCGCGAAAGAGTATGAATAAGACAAAAAGAACCGAAATATTCCAGCGCTTGAGAGCGGAAAACCCTGAACCCACAACGGAATTAAAATTCACGAGTAATTTTGAACTATTAATTTCAGTCATCCTTTCTGCCCAAGCCACAGACGTAAGCGTAAATAAAGCCACGGAAAAACTCTACCAAGCTGCTAACACTCCTGAAAAAATTTCTGCTTTGGGGGTTGATGGCCTCAAGAAATACATAAAGACAATTGGTTTGTTTAACACTAAGGCTGCGAACGTTATAAAGACTTGCGAAAGCTTGGTTCGTAATCATAACTCTCAAGTACCAAGGACCCGAGATGAGTTGCAAGCACTTCCCGGTGTTGGCAGAAAAACCGCCAACGTGGTCTTAAATACTGCTTTCCGAAAAATAGCCATGGCAGTTGACACTCACATCTTTAGGGTTTCAAACCGCACAGGAATCGCTCCAGGAAAAAACGTTTTAGAAGTAGAAAAAAGACTTGTCAAATTGGTGCCAGAAGAATTTTTGCTAGATGCTCATCATTGGTTAATTCTTCATGGCCGGTATATCTGCGTAGCCCGCAAACCGCGCTGTAGCGCCTGTGTTATTGAGAATCTATGTGAATTTAAGAAGAAAAGTGGAGAATGAGATACCTTAGACTGACGTGATCACGTAACTAGATAAGATTCCTCAGTAGCTATATAGAGAAGACTTTAATTGATTCTGAAAGCACGCTAGACAACCAATTATTTATCCGATTGAGAAAACAGTCAGCCTACAATACAACTATTCGCACTCAGACCGGAAGCAAGCTACCTTCTGCCTTTCAATGCGGCAATCCGTAAGCGCAGAGCAT
Organism: Gammaproteobacteria bacterium; assembly: GCA_963854365.1. Classification (GTDB taxonomy): domain Bacteria; phylum Pseudomonadota; class Gammaproteobacteria; order Pseudomonadales; family Pseudohongiellaceae; genus UBA9145. The sequence continues at coordinate 1,804 of CAWKZI010000119.1, read as the reverse complement.
TGAGCTTGATAAAGCCAGCAGCGTCAGCCTGATCATAGGCTCCTGCATCATCTTCAAAGGTGGCAATATCTTCATCAAATAATGAATCCTCTGATTCTCTCCCCACTACAATGACGTTCCCCTTGTACAGCTTTAAGCGCACCGTACCATTTACATATTCTTGCGAAGTATCGATCAGCGCTTGCAACGCCAATCGTTCCGGTGCCCACCAATATCCGTTATAGACCAATGAAGCATACCTAGGCATTAGATCATCTTTAAGATGGGCTAACTCGCGATCTAAAGTCAGCGATTCAATCGCCCGATGCGCTTTTAGCATGACAGAGCCTCCCGGCGTTTCATAACAACCTCTGGACTTCATTCCAACATAACGATTCTCAACTATATCAGCTCTACCAATGCCATTTTCACCGGCTATCTTATTTAACTTGGTAAGGATTTGAGCGGGAGAAAGCGGCTCGTTATCAATACTGACAAGATCACCACGCTTATATCCTAACTCAACAAAACGTGGTTCATCTGGCGCATTCTCCGGAGACACAGTCCAAAGCCACATCGACTCCTCAGGCTCAGCTCCAGGGTTTTCCAAAATATCACCTTCATAAGATATGTGTAGAAGGTTAGCATCCATAGAATATGGAGATTTTTTACCAAGCTTATTCTCCACTGGAATCCCATGCTCATCGCAATAGGCCAACAAAGTATCTCGAGAGGTGAGATCCCATTCGCGCCAAGGAGCGATTACATGAATTCCCGGACTAAGAGCATAAGCTCCCAGCTCAAAACGAACTTGGTCATTACCTTTCCCCGTAGCTCCATGTGAGATTGCATCAGCACCTGTCTCAGCCGCAATTTCAATAAGTCGCTTAGCTATTAACGGTCGCGCAATCGAAGTGCCTAAGAGGTATTCGCCTTCATAAAGTGCATTAGCTCGAAACATAGGGAAGACGTAGTCTTTAACAAACTCCTCCCGCAAATCTTCGATATATATTTCCTGTATACCCATTGCCTCAGCTTTGGCTTTCGCGGGCGTAACTTCTTCTCCCTGCCCTATATCCGCAGTAAAAGTAACCACCTCGCAGTTATAAGTTTGTTGCAACCACTTAGCGATAACAGAAGTATCTAGGCCTCCGGAATAAGCTAATACGACTTTATTTATGCCCGACATAAATATACCCCCAACAGCTATCAGTCGCTGAATTACGCGTTAAGTAAAACGTGAATCGAGAATCGAGAATCAAATTATCAACACTGAGGTAACCGAAAAATATCTACCCTATAGCATCAAAGCCTTTACTCTAGGTGAATCTCGAAAAAAAAGAGGCGTATTCTATCACTATCAGAGGAGCAGTGGAAAATACCTCGAACAACCTCTATTCCCCTGCCCATGAGTGTATAGCTGTCAATGGGTATGAGATAAGCTTCATACCGGCAAGCGTATAGCCTATTACTTTTCTCGGCAAAGTCTCTAGTAACTTCACTGTAGCCGCATCTCGAAATTCGATTTGGATAATTTGCTTTTTATTACGCTAGAAATGCCATGACGATTGCAAAGAGACCATGTTAAGACTTTCATGAGGCGGCAAGGGCGTATTGCTCAATACTTAAGTCTGCCTCTAGTTTTACGCGGTAGAGGCAGATACAGCTATGATTGCACCCAGAGTGTCTATTCCTAACGCTTAGGGAGTTGTGCCAGACAATAACATTAGGAAACTATGTTGTGATTTATTTAAATCGGTAATTCAGCTGTATTCTTTATTCAGCTACAATAGATAAATTTCACACAAAAGCAGCCTTCAATGAG
>CAWKZI010000118.1:0-6840 GCA_963854365.1 Gammaproteobacteria bacterium | reverse complement strand
ACCCCGGCCAATACGACAACCCCCCAGCCCTTAAGAAAAGAGGGTCAGACCCTGGGGTCAAAGTAAGGCGTCAGGAGACATCTACGATCACCCGCGGGGTGCCGCCGCACAGCCGGACAGAGCTTGCCTGGCAGGCATTTTTGCACATCAACGTTCATACAAACCTCTTTTCACGCTGAGTCTATAGCGCTTACAACGCTTTACTTAGTGTCTCTTAAATAATCCTAAGATCGTTGTAAAAAACAGCCTAATTCGGTTTTAGGTCAACGCGCTATTAAGCTGAGCACGGCTATAATTAATACTCAGTAAATACTTAAGTTTGATGCACTTTCAAATCTTCCCAACAGCTTCACAATACAATACAAGCCACTCATCGCTTTACCTGTGGTTAGCTGAACGCACGCTGTGATGGAAGGGTTTACCTATTTTTTCTTCTAAGATTCACTGCTGTGAGAGAAAACCTCTGCTGAGCGAGTGGATCAAGGAAGGTCACATTGTGATTTCAGAGGAGGTTTTGCAGGGTACCTGTAGTTATCCTGAAGCCCTAGGGTTCATGCATTCAGGGAGCAACCTGGTTAAGCTTCAGGGATAATCTAACTTCAGTGATGTCACAAATAAGGCCGCTATTCGGTCTGCCATTGACCAACGGCCAATGAGTGAATACCTTTCTTTTTGATCCGAGCCAACAGATTGCTTCAACGAAGGATAGGGGCTTCTAGGCTTGAACAAGACCGGCGTAGGGTCGTTTTAACGGGGTTCGTTCTTTTATGAACGGTTTTGAGGCAAACCGGTTGGAGGTTTCAATTACCCTGCTCGTCTCCAAACTCTTGGTTAATATAGGCAAAAGCTGCCGCTGCCAATAAGTTATTGATTTCTTCAGGCCTGGGCCTTGGCATACCCGCGGCTCTCATCATTCGGATGACCCGCTTCGTTAGCATTTTCTTGTTCGGGCCCTCGAGACCAACCATGTCTTCATCGAATGGCACTGACTTTTGCGCAGGTGTTTCCGCATCCACCACAATAGACAAATGAGCGCGCAAGCCACCGAGGTTTTTTTCATTCCATCCTTTCCCGCCCAAAGTAATGACCGCTTTAACTACGGCCTCTGAGTCAATGGCGACTTCCGAGCCTCGCAATGCGGATTCAAGCTGAAAAGCCTTCCAGGTTTGAGGCTCCCTTAGACTGACGTTAGACCGTTCGGTACCCTTGCCATCGCTGCCGTGGCAAGTCTGGCAGCTTTCGGAGCCAGTTTTGTACACCACCTTCCCAAGCTCATAAAGGTCAATGGGATCCGAAACATCTGCGGATAGTTCCGGCGACCCCAAGGTAATAGTTAATAGCAGAGCCGTAAAAAATCTCCTATGGTGAAAGTTTCGCATAGCGCAGCCCAAGCCATTTTCTGTTAAATTCTAGTCCAGTATACCAAACTTTTAAGTGAGCTGAATGGTGTTAAAACGAATATCAAGTTCGATCTTGTATCAGATCACGGCATTGTTTTTCCTGTCACTTTTAGTAACCATTTTTATCGTTTTGTCAGAAAACTTTTTGCTACGTCAGCAATCTGTCGAGTCTCTAACTCGAGAGATCTCGGACAATCAAAATGTGTTGTTCTCAAAAACCAGAAACGCTCTATCGAGTCAGATGGAATACTACGCCTTTGACGCCGACCCGGGAAAACCTTCGATCTGGAAGCTTAGGGGGAGTCGAAGCCCAATCGACGCGGTTAGAAGCCAGAGCGAACGCAAAATAGAAATCGCATTAGAGGATCATTTTACTAAATTAGTTGAGAACGAGACCCTCGATACGCTTGTCATATTTGATAAAGAAGGCTCGCCGCTAAAAGCATTTCAAGCATCAAAAACGACACCCCTAGCAGCCGGGGAGCTCGCGGCAATTGGTTTGTCCTTAAAAAGCTATGCCTTCTCCAAAAACGTTCATCGCGGCGTTATAAGCCAGAGAGACGGACTCTCGTTAATCGTAGTATTCCCGATTTACGCCAATGCCACAGTACTGGCTTATGTCTACTATGGGTTGGCGTTTTCTGTATTGAGTGAGGCCTTTGAGACGGACAGCCGGTCAGCGGTTTTGGTACCCAGTTATCCAGCCGCCATGTCGGACGCTTCACGTGCTAGCTTTAAGGTCGAGGATTTCTCGAAAACAGAAATTCCAGAAGTAGCGCAATTAAACAGCAGTTACTATGCCCTTAGCCCAGAGAGCATTTCGGTGGATGTCGATAGAGAAATAAAACTGTTATTTGCTAAGGACATTAATGAAACAATTGTTCTCGGCCAACGCTATCTGCGTCAAGCTTTAGTTAGTGCCACCATTTTTTTAATCATCTCGGGTTTGTTTTTATTCTTGTTTTTAAAACGTGCACTCGACCCTTTGGGTAAGGCTATTGACGCGCTGCAAGCGCTGTCGAATGGCGATTTGCAGGTTAGAATGAACCAGAAGCGCGAAGATGAGGTTGGGAAGATTGGGCAAGCAATTGAAGTTTTTAGAGACCGTCTTGTTGCTTTCAATCAAATGAGAGTAGAGGCGCGTCAACAAAGAATTGCTCAACAGTCAGGGATATTAAAACAAACCCGGCTTCTCGCTGATTTATTGCCGCCTGCGCGAAAGGCAAATATGGCCCTGACTATCGAAGCGCTAGAGCAAGAAATCAATAGTTCCCAGTTACAAGAAGCTGAAGCAGGGTTCGAGGTTGAGAAAGACGCGGTAAGCGGATTGTTTGCAACGTCTTTTGGGTCACTCGCGGGCGAGTTAGAAGGTCAATACGCAGAGTTAGATAACCTGGTTCAAGAGCGTACGAAGGAACTTGAAAAAGCTCGAGACAGGGCCAATGCTGCGAGTGAAACCAAGAGTAAATTTTTAGCAAATATGACACACGAGTTGCGTACACCGCTGAACGCTATCATAGGTTATTCAGAGATGATTGCTGAAGAAGCCGAGGAAGAGGCACTAGAGTGGCTTATTAGTGATTCGAAGAAAATAAGAGACGCTGCCACGCATCAACTACAGTTGATCAACGATATTCTAGATCATTCGAAGATCGAGGCAGGAAGGCTTGAACTGTATCTCTCTGAATTCGACCTGACTTCAGCAATGAAATTTATCAAAGACGTAAGCCAATCTCTTGCCGAAAAAAATACTAATACGATTGAGTATCACTTTGCTCCGGATCTGGGCGTTATGCATTCTGATGAGACTCGATTACGGCAAATTCTCCTGAACTTTTTGAGTAATGCGTGCAAGTTCACTAAGGAAGGGACGGTAACCCTTGATGTGCAATTAGACCGAATCAACGAAGTTGATTGGGTCAGTTTTAAAATTACCGACTCTGGAATTGGTATGACCCAGGAGCAGGTGGGGAAAATTTTTGAGGAATTTACCCAAGCCGATGAAGATACAACTGCCAAATTTGGTGGTACTGGACTGGGCCTTGCCATTACAAAACGGCTTGCGGAAATGATGGATGGAGAAATTAACGTAGAAAGTGAGCCTGGGAAAGGATCAACATTTGAGCTGCGTTTGCCTCGTGTCTTCGAACGGTAGCCCAGAGTTTTTTTAGTCCCAACATGCGAGTTAAGTCAAAAGCAAGTTCCGTACATTACGCAATTGGAAGATGGTGTTTAAGCGGCAGCGATCGCAGACGTTTCCCCGTCAGTCTATGAATTGCATTGCAAACGGCCGGCGCAACCAAGGACAGGGTGTTTTCCCCAGCACCACTAGGGTGTACACCATTTTCAACGATGTGAATATCAAGCTCCGGTAAGTCGCTGTTTCGTTGCCACTTGTAAACGTCGAAATTGGTCTCTTTGATTCTACCGTCTTCTAGCACCGCTTCTTCGAAGAAAGTGCTGCTCATGCCCCAAAGTAAACTACCTTCGATTTGGCTTCGGATGCCGTCAGGGTTAATTGCCAATCCAACGTCGGCACACACTGTAAGCTTTTTAACATTAATATTTCCACTAGCTGACCGTTCTATATCAGCCACACAAGCAGCATAAGTTGGATTCATCCGATTTTCGGCTGCTGCGACAGCGATCCCTTGAGCACGGTTCTTTTTCAAAAGCGGCGAGCCATAGTTTGCCTGACCTGCAGCTATTTTAAGAACATTCGCAAGGCGTTGCCCGCCACCCACGGTAACTTGACCTCTACCCATGAGCAGGTCTGAGGACTCACCTGCTCGAGCCGGTACACCTGCATTACGACCTCGGCTCTTCAGGAGGCTGAGCCTTAAATCAAGTGGATCTACTTTCAGCCGATGAGCAACTTCGTCAATAAAACTCTCAATTGCAAAGACATTATGAAAGTTACCGACGGAGCGTACATGGCCGACGGGAACTAGATCCGTCATCAATTTCTGGTAAAAGTATCGAACCTCAGTATGTTCAATGTCATACCAATGATCTGATCCAGAGACTGCGCCGCGGGCATTCTTCATCGATCCCATTTCAGGGGTTTTGCTATCTATGTGATCATATGAAAACGTCGGCATCAACTTGGGGTCACCAGGTGCTGCAACGAGTTCATGCTTGAGCGCTTGGATTCGTGTCTGTATCGTTAAACTTGGGTCATCCTTTATAGCAGCGCTTAATCTCTGATGAGAAATCGTTTTGGGGTGACCAAAGTTAAACTGGTCCTCCCGTGTCAACATGACTTTTACGGGCCTGCCCATAGCCTGGCATGCTTGGGCGGCGATGGTAACTTGGTCACCATAAATTTTGTCGCCAAAACTTCCACCCACCAGGTTGGGGTGGAAAACTACTTGTTCAATACCAACATCAAGTTCTCCGGCGATGGTCTCGATCAGACGCGACGCCCCGTGATGGCCTGAATAAATATGGTAGACACCATCGATATTTTGTACCAAGGCACTTCTAGGCTCGAGGGCGGCATGCTCGATCATTGACGTTTGATATTCAGACTCTAGGATTTCCTCAGCATTTTTTAATGCATTGTTGACGTTTCCAACGCTAAGGAAATTGACGCCTAACTCTCGGTCTGGAATCGATTTCGCATCAGCGAAAAGCGCCTCAGAACTTACCATTTGCGACGCTGGAACGTCCCATTGGACGTCGACAAGTTGAGCAGCCCGCATTGCTGCCGGAAAACTCTCGGCGATGACCAAGGCCACATCGGTTCTCCCCATACCAGGCATGCCAGACGCGCTAAGCGACAATGTCCTAATATAACCAGGAATTTCCTCGCGCGCGGCAGCATCGTTAATCGAAAGTACTTTTGATCCCAGACGTGTTGGTGCTAGTGACATTTTCCCGTAGACCATATTCGGAACGTAGGCATCTATACTGTATTTTGCCTTACCGTTGACCTTTTCCTCAATGTCTAAGGCGGGAACCGATTGACCAATGATTTTATAATCTTCTCGCTTCTTTAATTTGGCTTCGGCTAGCTCTTCAGGCTGAATGATATGGGAAATAGTAGTTTGCGAGAGAATTTCACTGTAACTGATTCTTAGTTCGTAGATAGGGTCAATGACTTGACCGCTTTGAGTTATGCAATCAGCCGGAGTGCTGCCAAGAATTTCGGCCCCGGCTTCAAGGAGAAACTGGCGGGCAACTGCAGCCGATTGAGCCAGTGGCGTAAAGTTGGTCAACACGCTCAGGCTTCCACCGGTGAGTTGATGGCCAGTTTTTTGAACCTGTATACTATCCATTTCAGGATAATCGATATTCACTTTCGACCAGTCAAGGTCAAGCTCTTCAGCAACTACTTGTGCAAAGGCAGTACCGACATGTTGACCTAATTCCTGTTTGAAAACATGGATATTAGTTTCTCCACTGCTTTGCATTGTAAACCAGACACAAGGCGTAAAGTTCTCTGGTATCACCAAAGGGCTTCCTGGATCTAAAAGATTTACAACAGCTCCACCCAAGGCGCTTTGGCCGATGATTAATCCACTGACGCCTGTGGCTGATGAAACGATGAACTTACGTCGGGAAGGGTCAAATTGAGTCATTGATTACTAGACCTCCTTAATATCATTGTCATTGACTACCGACCGTATAGCTTTATTAATCCTTGTATAGGTCATACATCGACACAAATTTCCCCGCATTGCGGCAGCAATCTCTTCATCCGACGGGTCTGGGTTTCTTCGGAGAAAAGAAACTGCTTGCATGATTTGACCAGAGTGACAGTAACCACATTGTGGAACTTGATGATCAATCCAAGCTTTTTGAACCGGGTGGTCGATTCCCGCACTCAATCCTTCAATAGTCGTGATGTAGGCACCATAAACATCGTCAACTCGAAGCTGACAACTTCTAACAGCTTCGCCATTAACATGCACGGTGCAGGCACCACAGTGCCCACCGCCACAACCGAATTTTGTCCCTGTTAAGCGGAGATCTTCCCTTAGGACCCAGAGCAGCGGTGTATCGGGTTCTGCGTCAACAAGGTAACTTTTATTATTAATATTCAGTTTAGGCATGGTGCGTACCTTTTAGATTGAGAAGCAAAGTATTAAAGAAAGGTTCCAGATCAGATTCTATTGCTCTGGCGAAGCTCTGGCCAAGCTCTAGTCGATGGACTCCTAAATTATCAAACGCTAGAAGCAGTAATTACATTTAACATTAGCCTCCCATAGCCAGTTATAATAAGCAACGATAGTAAACTGTTATTTCATAAAGCTTTTCCCCAAGATTACAAAAGCATCTTTGTCGTTGATTTCAACATGAGCGTCAAAGGAAACAGTTTGTCGATATTTGATAGTCAATTCGTTTATATCCCATATTTGAACTGACTTCCTAAAAATCCATTGGGAGTGATGTGCTATCCAAGTAAAATATTTTCAGGATAGGAATTACAACAGGG
>CAWKZI010000117.1:0-6848 GCA_963854365.1 Gammaproteobacteria bacterium | reverse complement strand
CAAAATCCGGCACAATGCGCCCGCTTACAACCCACCGAGGATAGCTGATGGCAAAAGAAGACCAGATCGAAATGGAAGGTGAAGTCGTCGACACCCTTCCGAATACCATGTTCCGAGTTAAGCTGGAGAATGGACATATTGTGACTGCACATATTTCAGGTAAAATGCGTAAGAACTATATTCGTATTCTTACTGGAGATCAGGTGCGTGTCGAACTAACACCCTACGACCTAACTAAAGGTCGAATAACCTACCGAGCTCGATAGTTAGAGCAATTTCAGAACACCCTTCGCCCTTCAGCAAAATTTAAATCAAACCATAACTGAGGGAGCAGCAGAAAACTTGTAGTGGATCATTCGGTGGGTCAAATACAGTATAAAAATTCAATAAAAATAATTTCCCCCGCAATTGCGTTTTTGGCTCTGTTAATAAACTTAATTTTTTTCTTTGCTTAGCTCTTTCTTTAGTTGGCTTTTCCGCCCTTTAATTTCTAATTCCATTTTGCCGTCTTGGACGGTGACAAAAACTTCGCCACCGTTATCAGCCAAATCTCCAAATAAGATGTCTTCGGCTAATGCTTTCTTTAGTTTTTCCTGGATAAGCCTAGCCATTGGGCGAGCACCCATAGTTTCGCTATATCCATGCTCCACAAACCAATCAACCGCTTTCACATCAACATGAAGAAGAACTTTCTTTTCATCCAGTTGTACCTGGAGGTCAACTAAAAATTTATCTATAACTGTCCGGATCGTTTCCGGCGTCAAGGAGCGAAATTGGATAATGCTGTCAAGTCTGTTTCTAAATTCAGGTGTAAAAGCTTTCTTAATGATTTCCATACCATCTGTAGTGTGATCTTGCTCAGTAAAACCAATAGAAGATCGTGCCATTTCCTGGGCGCCAGCATTAGTCGTCATGATTAGAATGACATTACGGAAATCGGCTTTCCGACCATTATTATCAGTCAAAGTGCCGTGATCCATTACCTGTAATAACAGGTTAAATACATCAGGGTGTGCTTTCTCTATTTCATCTAATAACAATACACAATGAGGATTTTTTGTTACTGCTTCAGTGAGTAGGCCGCCTTGATCAAAGCCAATGTATCCAGGAGGTGCCCCGATTAACCGTGAAACAGTGTGGCGCTCCATATATTCTGACATATCAAATCTGAGCAATTCTATACCCATAATTTTAGCAAGCTGACGACTAACTTCAGTTTTGCCCACTCCAGTTGGGCCTGAAAACAAAAACGACCCGATTGGCTTCTCGCCCTCACTTAAGCCCGCTCTAGATAATTTTATAGCAGTACTAAGGGATGCAATCGCAGAATCTTGGCCAAACACTACCATCTTTAAATTTGGCTCTAGACTCTTCAGCGATTCGATATCGGAACTGGAAACATGCTTAGGCGGAATACGAGCCATAGCAGCAACCACACGTTCCATGTCAGGGGCTTGAATAAGTTTCTTACGCTTGCTAGCTGGCTGAAGTCGCTGATATGCCCCTGCTTCATCGATAACATCAATGGCTTTATCTGGCATATATCGATCGTTAATGTATTTTCCAGCTAGCTCTGACGCTGCCCGCAAAGAGTTGTCGCTATAACGCAAATCGTGGTGCTCTTCGAAGCTAGACTTCAAACCTTTCAAAATACGATATGTTGTATCTACATCTGGTTCATCTACGTCGATTTTTTGAAAACGGCGCGAAAGTGCCCGGTCTTTTTCAAAAATACCTCGGTACTCTTGATATGTAGTAGAACCGATGCATCTCATATTTCCCGAAGTTAGCTCCGGCTTTAATAAATTAGAGGCATCCATTACACCACCCGAAGCTGCGCCGGCTCCAATTATAGTGTGAATTTCGTCGATAAAAAGGACTGCATTGTCTGTTTTTTTGAGCTCGGCTAACAATGCCTTAAATCGCTTTTCAAAATCTCCACGATATTTAGTTCCCGCTAGTAATGCTCCCAAATCCAAAGAATAGATAACGCTTTCAGCAAGAACTTCAGGGACTTCTTTTTCAACGATTAGTTTTGCCAAGCCCTCCGCCACTGCAGTTTTACCAACGCCGGATTCGCCGACCAGCAAAGCATTATTTTTTCTCCTCCTGGAGAGCACTTGGATAATTCTAGTCACTTCATCTTCTCTTCCGATCAATGGATCAATGCGTCCTTGCTCAGCCTCGAAATTTAAATTGGTCGCAAAATTTTCTAGCGCGCTTGGAGAAGAGTCGGTAACACGCTCTTCCTCTTGCTGCCCAGCTGAAGATTCCGCTGAGTCGTCAAGACCTGGAACTTTAGATATACCGTGGGTTATAAAGTTAACAACATCGATACGAGCCGCGTCTTGCTGCTTAAGAAAATAAACTGCCTGGCTTTCTTGTTCACTGAATATAGCGACTAGAACATTCGCTCCAGTAACTTCACGTTTTCCCGAAGACTGGACATGAAATACGGCTCTTTGAAGAACTCGTTGAAAACCTAATGTTGGCTGTGTTTCGAGAGTCGATTCTAACTCAGGAATAAGTGGGGTGGTGGAGTCAACAAAATCCATTAATTCACCACGCAGCTTGCTTAGATCACAATCACAGGCAGCCAATACACGGGATGCGACATCATTATCCAGTAGTGCAAGCAAGAGGTGCTCTACTGTCATGAATTCATGACGCTTTTTTCTAGCACCTTTAAATGCGTCGTTTAATGTTATTTCGAGGTCTTTACTTAACATAGCTAATAAAATACTCGCGTTTAAAAATTGAGTTTATAGAGTGACTATCTATTCCTGTTTCGCCTTTGCGTTTCGCCTTTGCGCTTAGCCTTTCGCGTCTTGTTTAGTTAAGATTGAAGCCTATTACTTCTCTAAATATACGCCGCAGCCAAATTTTCAGTGTCTAAGGCCGCTAGTTATCAACTTCGACTGAACATAATAAAGGTTGTTCGCATTCCCTTGAGTAATCATTTACCTGTGCGGCTTTAGTTTCCGCAACGTCTTTACTATAGACACCACAAACCCCTTTTCCTTCCGTATGAACCTTCAGCATCACTTGAGTCGCTTTTTCAACGTTCAAATTAAAAAATGAGCGTAGCACATCAATAACAAAGTCCATTGGGGTGTAGTCATCATTAATTAGAACCACTTTGTAAAGTGGCGCTTGCTCGAGTTTGGGCTTTTCTGTGATAATGGCATGACCAATATCATGGTCAGAGCCATTATCTTCACGAGAATTTTTAGTTCCTAGCGACGCCTTAACCAGCTCTAATTCTAATAGATTTTTAGTAGTAATACTCATAACAAGAATGTCTGAAAAGAAACCTACTTAGCCTATATTGGCGAATTTTTCTACGCTAGTTTTAGTGTAGAACACGATCCTAATTAACGTGATTAATTTGAAATATTGATCCTCATTATACCTATAGTTGGGACGAAACGCTTATATATCAAGGTGCAATGCACGCCCGAAGGGCCAGGGCATACGCCAAAGTGCTTTGACTTTTAATTTTTAATGGTGTATGCCTACTAATGTGTGATCCAAAATAAAAATTCACAAAAAATATTACAAAAACAAATAATAATAAGAAGTATGGAGTATTCCGATGAGTACCGGGCAAGTTAAGTGGTTCAATAATGCAAAAGGCTTTGGTTTTATACTACCCGATGAGGGTGGCGAGGATTTATTCGCACATTACTCTGCCATTGGTATGGATGGGTACAAAACTTTAAAAGCTGGACAGATGGTTACGTTTGACAAAATTGAAGGTCCGAAAGGGTTACACGCTTCAAATATAAGGACGATCGGTGAATCGGAAGCATCAACTAACGAACCAGTATCGGATGAAAGCGATATTGCCGAAAACACTGATGACAGCTCAAGCTCTTCCGAAGAAGAAGTAATAGATTCCGAAGTGACAATTGAAGCGGAAACAAATCCCTAATATGTAGCCCGGTGCTTTCTATTCAACGTCTCCTTATTAAGAGATAATTGTGCCTGCCTTATTAGAACCAATACGCTTTCTGATGCCCAAAATATTACTGTTTAATAAACCGTTTGGAGTGCTTTCTCAGTTCACTTCTGCCTTCGATAAACCCACACTGGCAAATTTCATTTCCCATAAAGGGTTTTATGCAGCCGGACGTCTAGACCAGGATTCAGAAGGTCTTATGGTGCTTACTGACAATGGTAAATTACAGCAAAAAATTTCCGAACCTAAATTTAAAACTACAAAAATTTATTATGCGCAAGTCGAAGGCGAAATTGATCAGCTTGCAATCGATGAGCTCACTACCGGCATTATGTTAAAAGATGGTTTGAGCTTGCCAGCACTAGCTACAAAAATTATTGACCCAGAAATTTGGCGAAGAGACCCGCCTATTAGGAAACGACTACACATACCAACCAGCTGGCTGAAATTATCCATTACAGAGGGCAGGAATCGTCAGGTAAGGAGAATGACTGCAGCTGTTGGGTTTCCTACACTTCGTCTGATAAGAGTTCAAATTGGTACGTTTAAACTAGGTAATTTAAGACCGGGCGAGTCGCTATTGGTAGAGAGTTAGTCCCACTTCAGTAAGGCAGCCTCGTCCGAATCACGGCTTTCTATCCAAACAGCCGACTCATTGGCGCCCTGCTTCTTCCAAAATGGCGCCTTATTCTTTAGATAATCCATAATGAATTGAGCCGCATCGAAGGCGTCCTGCCGGTGCGCACTCGCTGTACCCACAAAAACAATTTGATCTCTTGGGCTGAGATGTCCAACTCGGTGCACCAGTCGGGTGGCAAGTAATGACCACTTTGTGTTTGCTTGATCCACGATACTCTGCAAGCTCTTTTCAGTCATACCTGGGTAGTGCTCCAGATAAAGAAAGTTTACTTTTGAGTCATCGGTCTGGGATTGATCGTAAATCTCTCTCACTAAGCCTGTAAAAATTGTAATTGCGCCAGCATCTCCAGCAGATTCGCGCAAGAGGCTGTATTCAGCTCCAAGGTCAAAGTCTTGTTCTTGAACACTAATCATTCTCAACCACCGGTCATTGGGGGGAAAAAAGCAACTTCATCGTCCGGTTGGAGGATATTTGCACGACTGGCCACAATCTGATTGACCGCTATCAAAATAGAACGATCAGAATTAAATATGCTCGCAGCTTCGGGTGAAGCCGTAATCAAGTAATCGATTAAGTCACCAACCGAGGAAACAGTTTCGGGAAGCTCTAAGTGTTCCTCCTGCTTATTGAGCGCCTCTCGAATACTGGCGAAGTAATGAATGTTTAACATGCTTTTAATCCTATGTTCGGCGGTACTCACCGCTCTTTCCACCTGACTTTTCTTGCAGACAGATGCTACTAATTACCATATCTTTATCGACGCCTTTACACATGTCATACACCGTAAGGCCGGCAACTGATACTGCAGTAAGGGCTTCCATTTCAACCCCAGTAGGGCCGTTAACTTTACATGTCGCAGTGATTTCTACGCAGCAAAGAGCGATGTTAAGACTCAAGCTGACATCCACCGAAGTTAGCATTAATGGATGACAGAGTGGAATCAATTGAGGGCAAGATTTAGCCGCCTGGATACCTGCAATACGCGCAACTGCGAGAACATCGCCTTTTTTGTGACCGCCCTCGGCAATCAATTGCAATGTTGTAGCAGCCATTTCAATGGTACCCGCAGCTACAGCGACTCGCTGGGTCAGAGGCTTATCTCCGACATCAACCATTCTTGCATTGCCTTCTTCGTCTAGATGACTAAGTTTACTCATTTTTCTTAAGTTTCCTAAAGTTAGCGCATTATCCATGTTTCGTAACTTAAGCTAAAGCCATGATCTGATTTTCCTATGGTGACGATCTAACATGGAATCATATAACATTGATTAGTTGAGCTTTACAGATTAAAGCGAGAGCCACATAAATCTTGAAGAAAAGCCCGTACGTCCTATATTACAGGGCTTTACAAAAGTAAATATTGGAATTTCAAATGGATCAAAGGAATACTATCGGGCTTCCGCATATTACAGTAGCCACAGTTGTAAGAAAGGCATCAAAGTTTCTCTTGGTGAAGGAGAAATCCAATGGGCAGATAGTTTATAATCAACCGGCCGGACATCTGGAGTGCGGCGAGAGTTTAACCGCTGCTGCACTGCGGGAAACCTTTGAAGAGACCACTTGGCGAATAAAAATAAATTCCTTGCTTGGCATTTACAGCTATTTATCGCCGGCTAATGGGATAACCTATATTCGCCATTGTTTTATCGCAGAACCAATCCGGCAAGAGTCCGATTTAAAGATTGATGCAGATATCCTTGAGGCCGTTTGGTTATCCTTTGACGAGGTCAAGCAAAAAACAGCAGAACTTCGCAGCCCTCTTGTACTTACCGTCCTCGAGGACTATATCGCAGGCAACTCTTACCCTCTTTCAATTATTCGTGATTATTAAATAAATGGACAAGCAATCTGATTCATCCCAACTAACTTCCCAGCGCGTAATGGTTGGCATGTCCGGCGGGGTAGACTCGTCGGTTGCAGCCTACTTGCTACAACAGCAAGGGTATGCAGTGGAAGGATTGTTTATGAAAAATTGGGAAGAAGATGATGGGACTGAGTATTGCACTGCTAAAGAAGATCTAGCGGATGCTCAAGCGGTCTGTGATGTGCTTGGGATACACTTACATACAGCAAATTTTTCCGCAGAATACTGGGACAACGTCTTTGAGCATTTTATCAGCGAGTATAAACAGGGGCGGACACCCAATCCCGACGTATTATGTAATAGAGAAATTAAATTCAAAGCTTTCCTCGAGTATGCCCAGAGTTTGGGCGCGGACTATATAGCAACAGGGCATTATGTCAGGA
>CAWKZI010000116.1:0-6910 GCA_963854365.1 Gammaproteobacteria bacterium | reverse complement strand
TCATACGCGTCATCCTGATTCGGCGAGTCCTTTACGATGACCCAATAGGACGTCGAATGGAAACCATCGTCCCAGCCCAAAGCCACGGGGGCGCCTTCTTTAGCCGCAGCCAGAACGCGACCCACATAGGATGTCGACATGACAATATTCTCGTTCTTAAGCAGTTCTGGCGGCTGCGCACCTTGTGACCACCAGTGGATGTGCTCTTTTATTTCATCCAGCTTGGCAAAAGCCCGGTCAACGCCCATTTCCGTGGCAAGCAACTTGTAGACATCAGCGTCAGACACGCCATCTGCGAACAATGCGCCCTCTAGCGCATATTGCGGGCTGTTACGAAGACCACGCTTGCCCGGGTACTTTTCCAGATCCCAAAAGTCTTTCCACGACTTTGGCTGGTCGCCGGTGAGGTCTGTATTATAGGCAAGGATCATCGACCATGCCACAAAACCAACACCGCATTCTTTTTCAGCGGTCGCGCCAAGCGCGTCGATGTTTTCAACACGACTGAAGTCAATCGGTTCGATCAGACCCTCGCGACATGCCGCTACTGTTTCGGGGCCGCCAAAATCAACCACATCCCAAATTGGATTGCCGGTTTCTGCCATCGACTGAAGCTCGCCCATACCGCCGGTATAGACGCCATCAATTACTTTTGTGCCACTTGCTGCCGTGAATGGGTCAAAGAATGCCGCGCGCTGGTTGTCAGTATACCCGCCGCCCCAAGTTGCAACAGTAAACTCCCGGTCCGCTGGCAAGGGAGTATCGCACGCGGTCAACACCGTCGCGACGCTGACTGTCATTATCAGGTTTCTAAGTATCGTCATTTATTCTCTCCCTATAGCATAAGGTATAGTTTTGTTTGGCGGACTAAATTCAATCACTCTCCGCGTTAAGTGCTCGGCAGTCAATTTGTCTCCAGCCGATTTCCAATTCCGACCCGACAGTTAATTCCGGCACACTAATTCCGTTGGGAATGCGTATCTGGAAATTTTCACTGCACCATAATTCGACAGAAAGGAGGATGTGATCGCCGTGATAGATAGATTCCTTAATCACGCCGAAAAAACGGTTTTCACACGCGTTGGTAGCGTCTCCTATCGAGATTTTTTCGGGTCGGATAGATAGGCTCGTTGCTGCTCCGACAGACTGAACATTGACAGGAACTGCTTTGATTTGGACATCTTCGTTGATGTTCACGATACATTGGTCATTGGCTATTTCGCCAATGGTTCCTCTCAATTTGTTGTTAACCCCAATGAAGTTGGCAACAAATTCGGTTGCGGGTTTTTCATAGAGTTCCTTTGGCGACGCCAATTGCTGAATCACGCCATCATTAAAGACCGCAACCCTATCTGACATGGTGAGGGCTTCGCTCTGGTCGTGAGTCACATAGATGACGGCAATGCCCAGTTGTTTTTGCAAATGCATTATCTCTAACTGCATCTCTTCGCGCAGCTGTTTATCCAGTGCCCCCAAGGGCTCATCCATCAAGACTAACGAAGGTTCGAAAACCAATGCGCGCGCCAGGGCAACGCGTTGTTGCTGGCCGCCAGAAAGCTGACCGGGGCGACGATCGCCAAAGGCTTCCAGGCGGACCATCGCCAGCGCATCTTTGACCTTGGCATCCGCCGCTGCCTTGGGCATGCGGCGCGCATCAAGCGGAAATCGAATGTTTTCAGCAACCGTCATGTAGGGGAACAAAGCATAACTTTGAAACACCACACCGATGTTGCGTGCTTGTGGAGACAAGCGCGTAATGGACTCGCCGTTCAGAAAGATTTCACCTGATGTCAACGTTTCGAAGCCGGCCACCATCATCAGGGTCGTGGTTTTGCCAGAACCCGACGGTCCCAGCAGGGTAATGAACTCACCGTTAGCGATCTGCAGGTTTAAGTCTTTTACAACCTTGTTTTTTCCGTCGTAGCTCTTTTGGACTCCGACGAATTCAAGAATAATGTCCGATTTTTCGTGACTGCTCATCGTGCTAAACCTCGCGAATAGTTCAGCTTGTTGGCATCATTAACCATGCCCTCGAATTTCGCTCTAGCGCAATTCGGCCCGTACCTTTCGAAGGTGTCAATGTGTATCGGGCTTGAGGCGTACATTTATCGAGTAGTCTCCAAAGAAATCGTAGTATTTGCCTTTATTCGGGACGTGAAAAAGGGCGGAATAGTGCGTTGGTCGTGGTTTATGATCTCAAAAGTTCTGCGACTATTAGTTTGTTCTACGCCCATATCTTATACCTCAAAAGTGGAAAAGACATCAGTCGTGCTAGATTGAAGGTTGTACAAGTCCGGCCTTCGGCACCAAATTCTCGTAACGATCCTGATCGTCTCTAGTCATCTAAATCCAGAAAAGTTATAACCCATAGACCACCTAATTGCATTATGCTTAACTAATATGTAATTCATTGGGGGTTATGTGATGTCTAGAGATGGCCAAAAAATTGATCGAAGAAAATTCCTTAAGGGTGCGGCGGTTGGTGCGGCAGCGGTTTCGAGTGCTGCTATCAGTAATGCACAAGATGTTGAAAGCGCTGATCATCAGCATGTACCCTCGGATATAGCTCTAAGGGTGAAAGCTCTTGAAACGGTTTTAACTGGGAAGAATCTGGTAGACCCTTCTGTTTTAGATGAGGTAGTTGATCGTTATAAAAATCGGATTGGGCCTCAAAATGGGGCGAAGGTAGTGGCTAAAGCGTGGGTTGATTCCGATTATAAGACAAGGTTGTTGGATGATGGTACAGCCGCTATCGGAGAATTGGACCTGCTTGGAAGACAAGGCGAACACATGGTTGTTGTTGAGAATACAGCGGAAGTACACAATTTAGTCGTCTGTACCTTATGTTCTTGCTATCCGTGGCCAACGCTCGGGTTACCTCCGGCTTGGTATAAATCTTCAGCTTATAGAGCCCGGGCGGTTATAGAGCCTAGGGCGGTATTACTGGAGTTCGGGTTAGAGGTTTCGGATGAAACAGAGGTTCGTGTTTGGGACAGTACCGCAGAGATGAGATATCTGGTGTTGCCAAGAAAGCCTGAAGGAGCTGATGATATGAATGAAGAAGAATTGGCGAATATAGTAACTAGAGATTCGATGATTGGTGTAGCGGTTTTATAAAAGAGGGTCCAGAAATGAATAGTATTCACGATATGGGCGGTATGCATGGGTTTGGACCAATTGCGGTAGAGAGCAATGAGCCCGTGTTCCATGAAGATTGGGAAGGCCGTGTATATGCCTTGGCAATTACTTGGTATCCATGGGCAAGATATAAAGAATGGGGAAGCTTTAGGCATACTCAGGAGAAAATCCCCCCAAAGAATTATTTGAGCATGTCTTATTATGAGCGGTGGTTTTTCGTTAACGAACAAAAAGCCCTGCAAACTGGCATAGTCACTGAAAACGAATTAAAAAACGGGCTGGCTGACCCAGGTTACCTGATCCCGCAACTCGAACCTCAGTCTGGTTCTTGGTTAAATTCTGGGCGTTTGGATCAAGAAATAGATGCTAAATTTGAAGCTGGTGGGTTTGTTAGAGCAAAGGAAATAAATGGACGAGAACATAATCGTTTGCCGCGATACGTGAGAGGTAAAAAAGGTACTGTTATAAAGGGTAATGGTGTTTATGCGTTGCAGGACACTAACGAAGAAGATGAACAACCTTATGACGATCCGCAGCATGTATATACGGTTAGGTTTTCATCAAAAGAACTTTGGGGCAATGTCAGTCATGAAAATGATTTTATTTATCTAGATTTATGGGAGAGTTACCTTGAGTTCGCCTAATGATTTGGAACCTAATAAGGTATTGAGCGAACTTTCTGAGTCAGCCGATACTAAAGTAGTTTTTTCTGAACCTTGGGAAGCACAGGCCTTCGCAATGGCGGTGACGCTTTCTGGAAATGGACACTTTACTTGGAAAGAATGGGCTGCGACCTTTGCCGAAGTAATAGCAGAATCAAAAGCTAACGGAGGACCGATTGATGGCAGCGACTACTACCAAAACTGGGTTGCTGCGTTAGAGCGGCTAATTATTGATAAAGATATTACAGATTTCTCAAAACTGAAAGACGTCAAGATTGCCTGGGAAGAAGCATATAAGACAACTCCCCATGGGAAGCCCGTTCATCTGACTAGCTAATCTTTTTTGTCCTTTTTGGCAACAAATCTCTCTTACTTTGAAGATGCGAATGTCGAAGTTCTCTAAATTAATTAAAGATATAGTCCTTCCAGAAGTGGTGGTATTGGTAGACATACTATTTTGATAGGGGGATCGTGAGCATGCTCGTACCGGTTCAAGTGGGGCTTTCGGCACCAGAATTCTCTCAGAGAGTGAATTCGAGCTCAAATGAGTTAAATCTTTGAGTTACGTAATTCGCTCGAAAGCCCCGTAATCTCTTGACCTTGGCCCCAACTCCTCCTTATAATTCGCACCCCTTGTTAAATTGTGATCAGGTTTAAGCTCGATCGCAATTTTCTCGTTATAAAACAAGGATTTATAGAAAAGTAGTTAGATTAAAGAAAGTCGGCCAGTTTTGAGATTTGTTGCGGGGTGGAGCAGTCTGGCAGCTCGTCGGGCTCATAACCCGAAGGTCGTAGGTTCAAATCCTGCCCCCGCTACCAAACACAAGCTTTCTGCTTAGCTGTAATTTGATTAAGTAGTGAAGATTTTGAAATGGGCCGAAGGCCCATTTTTTGTATGTAGACGATTTGCCTGAAAAAGCTTATTGATCTGCAAGAAGAGTATGGTGAAAAGTAGCGTAGCCTTAGTAGTAGAGATGATTGAGCCAACGATTGCAGCTCTAGGGTTGGAATTGTGGGGAATCGAGCTTAATCAGCAAGGAAAGTATTCCTTACTGCGAATTTATATCGAGAGTGCCGCTGGCATCACGATTGAAGACTGTGAAAAAATTAGTCGACAAGTGAGCGCTCAATTGGATGTAGAAGATCCAATATCTGGTGAATATACATTGGAAGTATCTTCACCTGGATTGGACCGGCCTTTATTTACGGCGGTTCAGTTTGAGCAATTCGCAGGAAGCGACGTAAATGTGCGTTTACGTAATCCACTCTGTGGAAGACGTAAGTTTAAGGGCAATATTGTGAAGGTTGAAGGAGACAATATTTGCTTGCAAGTTGATGGTGCTGAGTATGAGCTCGTTCACTCAGACATTGAGAAAGCAAGCATAGTCTTCTGAGTGATTATTACTCTATGTGTCTGATTCTATTCCGGCACAAGTTTTGAGTAAGGTGGCAAGATTATGATGAGTAAAGAAATATTAATGGTTGCAGAAGCCGTCTCGGCTGAGAAAGGTGTTTCGCGTGGTGTGATTTTTGAAGCAATAGAATCAGCACTTGCAACTGCAACAAAGAAACTTAATGACCGGGATGAGATTGATTGTCGTGTGGCAGTTGATCGTGAAACTGGAGATTATGAAACATTTCGCGTTTGGACAGTTGTCGAAGAAGAGGAGTACCTAGAAGAAGGTTCTCAGTTCACTTTGGTTCAAGCGCGCGAGAAAGATACTGCGCTTGCCATTGGTGATACTTGGGAAGAGAAAATCGATAACTTAGAATTTGGCCGTATAGCAGCACAAACTGCGAAACAAGTTCTCGTACAGAAAGTACGAGAGGCTGAAAGGGAAATCGTCATCGGTGAATATCAAGGTCGAATTGGTGAACTTGTTTCTGGTACGGTTAAGAAAGTAACTAGGGACAATATTATTGTTGACCTTGGTGGTAACGCCGAAGCATTACTTCCCCGTGATCAGATGATTCCTCGAGAAACATTCCGAACAAACGATCGATTAAGAGCGCTGCTCACCGATGTCCGTTCTGAACAAAGAGGGCCGCAATTATTTCTCAGCAGAACATCACCGGATATGTTGATTGAACTGTTTAAGATCGAAGTTCCAGAAATTTCAGAAGAAATAATTGAGATAAAAGCAGCGGCGCGTGATCCTGGCTCACGAGCGAAGATCGTCGTTAGAACAAACGATGGCCGTATCGATCCAGTAGGTGCCTGCGTTGGTATGCGCGGCTCGAGAGTTCAAGTGGTATCAAACGAACTCTCTAATGAACGTATTGACATTATTCTTTGGGATGATAATCCGCCGCAATTGGTAATTAATTCCATGTCTCCGGCAGAAGTCGCCTCGATTATTGTGGATGAAGACAGCCACACTATGGACATTGCAGTTGAAGAAGAAAATTTAGCACAGGCGATTGGTCGCAATGGTCAGAATGTTCGCCTTTCTAGCGAGCTAACTGGCTGGACTATTAATGTGATGAGTGAAGAAGATGCGGCGGCTAAACAGCAGCAGGAAGCGAGCAACTTCATTGAAATGTTCATGGAAAAACTCGATGTTGATGAAGACGTCTCTGAAGTATTAGTTCAGGAAGGATTTACCTCATTAGAAGAGATTGCGTATGTTCCTCTTGATGAGATATTGGCGATGGATGGCTTTGATGAGGATATTGCCAATGAGCTCAGAAGCAGAGCGAAAGATGCTTTGTTAACGCAAGCCATTGCTTCTGAAGAAGATCTCTCAAAAGCAAATATTGCTGACGACCTTCTAAATATGGAGGGGATGGATGACACTTTAGCTTTGGAATTATCCAAACGTGACATTCTAAATATGGAAGCATTGGCAGAACAATCGATCGACGAATTAATAGATATAGAAAACATGGATGAAGAAAGAGCTGGGAAGCTGATTATGACAGCGCGTGCACCTTGGTTTGAATAAAGTGGTTTGAATACCAAGGTCTATTAAACAAAAGTAGCGGCGTTGTATGGGAGTAAATTAATGGCAGATGTAACAATAAGTGAACTTGCCGATGTGGTTGGCGTATCGGTAGATAAGCTTTTGTCTCAGGTTAAAGAAGCAGGCTTGCCTCATACTAAGGTTGAC
>CAWKZI010000115.1:0-6920 GCA_963854365.1 Gammaproteobacteria bacterium | reverse complement strand
TCACAACCGCAGGACATCGTCTTTCTTCCTGACGGCAAATTCTTAATTGCCGATGGTCTTGGCAACAAGCGCATCGTTGTGCGTAACGCTGACGGATCTTATCACTCAGAATTCGGCGAAGAAGGCTCTGGAGATCATCAATTCGGCAGCGTACACAGCCTAGCCTGGGGACCAGACGAACATCTATATGCCCTGGACAGAGATAACCGAGACGTTAAAGTATTCCAGCAAACTGCGCGCCAAAGTTCAGCTGAATATCCGAATTATGAATATGTCACTAACTGGGGTGACCTTGGCATGCCGTTGGATATTACTGTAAGTGATAACAGTGCCTGGGTGACAGATTTGAACCCACCAAAGATTGTGCAATTTAATTTAGATGGTTCAAGAGAATATACTTGGAATCTTCCTGTTGAAGGACCCCACATGTGGATCGAAATGCACTCACTCTCAGTAGATAACGATGGCAACTTGTATGGTACTGACAACCAGGCAGGACGACCACAAAAATTGGTGCCACGGTCTGACGCTAATCCAGACCACATTGTTAAACCGCAATACATACCGCGCTAAACAAAGTTCTTCTAAGTTTAAGGTAAACCCTGAAGAGGTTGGTCATGCTCTATGAGTTTGTCCAGCCTTTTTACTTTTAACGATAAAAGTGCTGAATGAGGTAATTCTCCAGTAAATCCATTGTTGAGAATCACTGTCGGATTTTGAGGATTTCAAATTGCTAGCTACTCTCGATATGGTCGTTCTACAATTGCACTCTGCGATGTTTTGAAATATCAGCGACTCTGCCCCACTATTACCCCTGACAAACACGTTTAGATATTAATATCGGCAACGTGTATCCCGCAAATAGGAGCTACGCTGTTATTTCTATACGGTGAACACTTTGTTATATTTAGTTGGTCCGATTACAGTAATCACCAGAATCCAATAATGTAGATCGAATAATAAAAGGGGTTGACCTAGATGAGCACTAAGAGCGTCAAGACACTAAGCTTAAGCCTATTTTCACTAGCCATTTTCGCAGCAGCTACTTTTGCGCCATTATCCTTGGCCCAAGATGTCGAAAATACTCGCTACTCTCCCCAGGGACGGGCCATGGCCAGTCTTGTTGCTAGAGCCTATGGCGACAGGATGTATGAAGTACGATCCTATGACCCAGAACCCGATGTTGACGGTTTTTCTAACGCGACTATTTTCTATCCCCTTACTCTTAGCTTCGCTCCTCCCTTTGGCGCTGTAGCCTTTGTTCCAGGTTTCCGGGCGAGTCAGGAAATTTATAACTGGTGGGGACCAATGCTCGCTTCACTGGGTATCGCTGTAATGATTATTGACACCAATGCACCAGATGACTCGTTGGCTGCGAGGAATGCTGCCTTGGTTGAGGCGGTCAGTTTTTTGAAGGCTGAAAACGAGAATAATGAAAGTCCGATAGAGGGCAGAATAGATACTTCAAAATTGGCAATTATGGGCCATTCAATGGGTGGCGGGGGAGCATTACATGCAGCTGCAGCTCTGGGCGATGAGATTAAGGCGGTAATTCCTTTCTCTCCCTACTGCTGTGAGTTAGGCCAGTCTTTCGAGGGTGATTTTGGCGGGCTTACAGTACCAACTCTAATTTTCGCCAGTGCCGAAGACAATATTGCACCTCCAGATACCCACGCAAAAGTACTCTATGACTCAATCTCCGGCTCAACCCCTAAGACTTATGCAGAATTTTCTACAGGCGATCATAATATAGTGACGAATGGTGGTCCGGATCTCGGCACCCTTGGCGAACTCACCTATGGTTGGCTCAAGATGCACTTCGATATGGATACGCGCTTCAGCGGCATGTTCAGCGGTACTCTCGATGATGATATGGCGGCAAAGTTTGCCAGATTTGAGACTTCACCATAAAAAATCTTAACTAAGTCGCTATGGTAAATGCGAGCAAAAAGGGTCTGCAATGCAGATCCTTTTTTTGTTCGCTTTCTTGTTCTAATTTAAACTCCTAACGCTAATCTGGACTTTGGCAAGGCTAGATATTCCGAGTTTTGTTCAATTAACGCCTTACTTTAACTCTAATCGATTGCCTGGATCTGGCCGGAAGATTAGATATTCAATTTCACTATCTAACTCGCTCCACCAATGGGGTGTATGCCCTGGGATTACGATCACGTCGCCAGGTACGACTTTGCGAGTTACTCCATTCTCAATTCCCTTAGCTCTAATCCAATTGTCTGACCCTGGAGCTGGGTAGGAATCTACTAAATCCCCACCAGTCACCAGAGTTGCCGAACCTTTTAACATATAGTAGATCTCGGTGGTGTCGACGAGGTGGACATTCACATCACCAGTTACACCCATAGGTCGGTATACTCCGAAAACTCCCAAGCGCATATCACCAGTAGTTTCCACTACACGGATTGGCCTGTCGCTGACTCTATCTCTGGGAAGATTATCAATGAATTCCTGAATCTGCACCGCAGTAACATCCGTGGCTTCCGTTGGAAAAGAAGGCGGTGTGGTCTGAGCGAAAACAAAAGAAGAAAGTATGACAGTTAATGATAATAGTATTATTTTTTGCATGGAGCTGCTCCAGATACTGCTACACAGGTAGCCTTAAAGGGTAAGTTTACTGTTTGAAAAAGCCGTTTTCCATTACCTAATTGAAGTCTGAATATTTGTCGCATATCTAAGCCAAGATTACAAAAGAGCACTCAAATTTTTGAAAATATTCTTCTCAAACCAGAACAATAAGAGTCCTATAAATTGCTACTCTTACATAACTTAGTAGATAAAAGGGTATAACTTTCATATTAAGTTTTAGCGTTTTTGACCGAACCGAATATCTCATAAAGGACAAGTAATTATCAAAATACTTTAATTTACAGAGACTCATTTTATTAAAAACTACTGCTTCCTCGTTATTGCTCCTAGCATTCACCCAGAAGACCCTAATCTTATAGCCTTTCATTGAATACTTGCAGTTAGAATTTTCCTTACGGTGATTGTTTAACTTCTCTTGTTCAAATTATAAAAATTTTGAAAAAACGATCATACCCTCAGTCAGCATGCGGCAATTTCCTCGTGATGATATGATCTTCCAAAATCCTTTGACGCTGTGAAGGTTTAATCGTAACCTGATGAAAACGAAATAATACTAGCTGAAATAACGGGCCAAACAGCCTGCGTTATAGCCTAGGGAGTACGTCATGGAAATTGCAATTCGTAACTTGCTCAAAATAAGCTGTGTTTTGGTTCTTGCAAGCATCACTGGCCTACTCAGCCCGACCGCCATGGCGCAATCCAGTAATTCCGCGATAGTGGAATTTAATCGCGATATTCTCCCGATTTTTACTTCCAATTGCTTCGGCTGCCATGTGCCAGTAGATTCCCAGACCGATTCTAATCCGCGCTCTGCCGCTCAGGACTTCTTTGGTAGAAATGTTATTCCCGGCAACGCTGCTGGCAGCATTGTTATTCAGAGACTAACCCATAGCGACATAATTCGGCGCATGCCTCCGTCATCTTCAGGTGTCACTGTATCCAATGACCAGATCGAACTAATAAGAAATTGGATCGATCAAGGTGCCAGCTGGGGAGACAAATTAACAGCTGAGGAAGCATCAGCGATACAGGTAGCAGAGCGCAAAATAGACTTCAATCGAGAAATCCGCCCCATTCTTTCGCGTAATTGTTTCGGTTGTCATGGGCCTGATGATCAAAACAGACAAAAAGATCTCCGCTTGGACCAACTTGAGGGGTTATTAACTGATCGAGGGGGTGCTGGTGGGCCAGTCGTTGTTCCCGGCAATGCCGACCAGAGTATGTTGATCCAAAGAGTAACTTCGGCGCAAGCTGGATTTCGCATGCCTTTTAATCAAGATGCTCTCGACCCTTCGGAGATAGAGACCCTCAGAACTTGGATTAACCAAGGGGCAGAATGGGATAATCATTGGGCATTTATTCCACCAGAACGACCTCAATCCCCACAAGTAAGAGACACCAATTGGTCACGTAATGCCATCGATGATTTTGTTTTAGCAAAGCTAGAACAAGAAAACCTCAACCCTTCCCCAGAAGCCGACGCAGCAACCCTAATACGTCGAGTTACTTTAGATTTAACCGGCTTACCACCAACTATCAAAGAAATTGATGCGTTTTTGAATGATAGTTCAGCGGATGCCTACGAAAGAGTTGTGGCACGTTTATTGGAGTCACCCCGATACGGCGAACGCATGGCAGTCGAATGGTTAGATGCCGCTCGTTATGCTGATACTAATGGTTATCAAACAGATGGCGAACGAACCATGTGGCGCTGGCGAGATTGGGTAATTAACGCCTTTAACGACAATATGCCCTTTGATCAATTCACTATCGAACAACTGGCGGGAGACATGTTGCCCAACGCGACTCTAGACCAAAAAATTGCCACCGCCTTCAACCGTAATCATAGCCTGAATGCTGAAGGCGGAATTGACCCTAATGAATTTCTAATCGAATATGCCGTCGATCGTGTTGCTACAACTTCTGCAGTTTGGATGGGGCTGACAATGGGCTGCGCTCGCTGTCATGACCATAAATTTGATCCGATTAAACAGTCTGAGTTTTACTCCGCTACTGCCTTCTTCAACAATATCCCGGAACGAGGCAAGGGCTTTAAATACATTAACTCTCCCCCTCTAATCACTGCACCAACGCAAGCACAGCAAACAGAAATCAACGCAATGGATATGCAGCTAACTGAAGCTCAAAAGACACTTTCCGATCTTGAGAACACTATAAAGTCTGAACAAAGACGCTGGGAAATTTCATTGAGCGCAAGTTCTGATGTTGATGCGGAAGTCGATTGGAATATTAGCGATCAACTATTAGCCTATCATGCATTGGACGGTGATATATCTGGAATTCATGCAGGTCGCTCTGTCGATGCATCTCTTGAAAATGGCATGCCCCATTTTGTTGATGGTAGGCTTGGATCAGCCGCAAGTTTTGACGGCAATCGATTCATTAATGCAGGCACCAGCCCCAATTTAGATTATATAGATGAATTCAGTCTAGCGGCGTGGATATATCCAACTAATGATAACGGGGTAATTTTTTCAAGAGCTAGAGAAGGCGACCAAGGCGAAGTTGGCTGGGGTCTCTACTTGGAAGAGGGGAAGCTGCGTCTGAGCATGTCCACCAGAGTATTGGATGACGGAGTAGCTGCAGAAACTGCAAATACTCTGGAGCTAAACCGCTGGCAACATGTACTTGTTACTTATGATGGTTCTCAAGCTACCACCGGCATGCGTTTCTATATCGATGGCGAGCAACGAGAAATGAATGCCCTGCTTGACCTTGTCGGCAATCGCTTGCCGCAGCGCGAACCACTGCGCATCGGAGCAAGTGGCTCCACGAAACCGAACTTTCAGGGCCAAATGGATGAAGTAAGAATATATGGCAAAGTATTAAGCCCCGAAGAGGCCGCTGTTTTGGCCACTGCGGAATCCCTTACGGACATCGCCCTATTACAAGAAGAAGAACGATCTGCAGCTCAGTCCAATAAATTGAGACTCAGTTTCCTGAATCAATATGCTCCCGAGAATATAAGAGGCGCCTTCAGTCGGGTTCAGGATCTCAAATTGGCACGCAAAGGACTATGGGACGGCTATCCGACTTTAATGGTTATGGAAGAAATGACCCCACGTCGAGAAACATTCCGACTTATCCGTGGCGCCTATGACAATCCCGGCGAACCAGTTTCTCCCGATGTACCGGCAGTTCTCCCGCCAATGCCGGAAGGTGTAGAGAAGAACAGACTTAGTTTTGCCCGTTGGCTCATGGACCCAAAAAATCCATTAACTGCTAGAGTTACTGTTAACCGATATTGGCAATCGTATTTTGGCACAGGCTTAGTAAAATCAGCGGACAATTTTGGTGCCCAGGGCGAATTTCCCAGCCACCCTAAGTTGCTGGATTGGCTAGCAACTGAATTTATTGACAAAGATTGGAACGTTAAAGAGGTGCAGAGGTTAATTGTAACCAGTGCGACTTATCGACAGTCCTCCAAAGTTTCCCCTGACTTACTGGAACGTGACCCGGAGAATCGCCTTCTTGCTCGTGCTACCCGAGTGCGTTTGCCAGCGCAGGTGATTAGAGATCAGGCTCTAGCAATTTCAGGATTGTTAACAGAAAGGTTAGGCGGCCCCTCCGTAGGTCCATATCAGCCCGATGGTTTATGGGATGACATAGTCGAGAGAGGGCAAGAATATAAATTATCTGAAGGCGAAGACCTCTATCGTCGCAGCTTATATACTTTTTGGAAAAGAACGCGACCTGCCCCCTCAATGATTACCTTCGATTCCTCTACTCGAGAAACCCATATTCTTCTCCCTAGTAGAACTAACACCCCGCTGCAGGCACTAAACTTAATGAATGATATGACCTATGCTGAAGCTGCTCGCGCGCTTGCCCAGAGCACGATGTTGCGGAACAGGGGTTTAGAGGAAAATTTAGGTCATATGTACCGAACTGCTACTGCCCGGGAAGCGACTGCAAATGTGCGCTCAATTCTGGCGACAGCATTTAACCAAAACTTTGAACTCTATAGAGCGGATCGAAGTAGCGCATTAAAATTAGTTAGCGTTGGCGCATCACCACGAAACGAAACATTGGATATTGCCGAACTTGCCGCCTACCAAATGGTGGCGAGCCTGATATTTAATCTCGATGGGACTATCACCAAGGACTAAGCTAATGAATCCAATAGACGATCGAAAACGGCTGCTGACCCGACGACATTTCTTAAACATGGCAAGCACCAGTGTTGGTGCCGCAGCTTTAACGACATTACTTAATCAAGATTTGCATGCGCAATCCACAAGCAGCGCAGTTGGTGGTACTGGTCTACCAAACATTCCTCACTTTGCCCCAAAGGC
>CAWKZI010000114.1:0-6926 GCA_963854365.1 Gammaproteobacteria bacterium | reverse complement strand
CATTATCAATGCAACGATGTCTTCTTGTTGTTCGACTAAATATTGCAACTGACCTTCTAGTTGCCCAACGTTTACTCCGTATTGAGTAAAGTCCTCCAAGTTCATGAAGTAATAAGTTTCGTCATCTATATAGGAATATTGAACTTGCATACGAATGCAGTCAGCATCTTTGAGATAATCATCTCCTTTAAACGAGCAATCTAATTTCTGGTGAGTTTGTAGGTTATTAAATCTAACCTTATACAAGGTCGCGGCACCCCTAGAAGAAGGGCTTTTGCTTTCTAATTGTTTGACGATATGAGGTACACCGGCAATATCTATTATCATGCCTCTTTTTAGTTCGCTAGCTTTTGGCACTTTGGCTCCTAGGGTAATTTATTTTGGGGTCGTAAGTCAGGGGAAGAATTTACCCAAAGTGCGACGGAGTGTAAATAAATTAAAGTTGTCATTTGATTCTAAGTTAAACAACCTTTTCTAAGATATTGCTAATTAAGCTTTGAATTAGACATATATTTCCATGATAATCCTTCACTTAAACAAGTGAGGCTAGGCATGGCAGAACGTATTAAAGAAATCGATAACCTGCACATTATCGGCTATGAAGAGCTGCCGTCTCCAGGTGAGTTAAAGGATTTATTATTATTACAGGGAACTGCTTTAGAAACCGTACAGATTGGACATAGAGCTGTAAAGCATGTGTTAGATCGTAAAGACCCGCGTTTAGTGGCAGTCGTCGGCCCGTGTTCGATACACCATCCAGAAGAAGCGCTGGAATATGCTCGTCGTTTAAAACCCCTCGCAGATGAATTAGCTGATGACTTGCTCATCTTGATGCGTGTGTATTTCGAAAAACCACGTACTTCAATTGGCTGGGAAGGGCTGATTTATGACCCGCAGTTAGATGGAAGTCATCGGATCGATGACGGCCTTCGTATTGGACGGCAACTTATGCTAGATATTGCGGAGATTGGTTTGCCTATAGCAATTGAGGCGTTGGATCTGATTTCTCCACAGTATTTACAAGATTTGGTTTCTTGGACCGCCATTGGAGCGCGCACGACTGAATCCCCAACTCATCGAAAACTTGCGAGTGGAATTTCTTCTGCTATTGGTTTTAAAAACAATATTGATGGTGCGGTAATGGTGGCGATAAATGCCATTCGCTCAGCATCAGCCTGCAATAGCTTTATTAGTGTAACTGAGAATGGCAAGGTGGCGGTTTTCCGCACTGACGGCAATCCACATTGTCATGTGATCCTTAGAGGTGGTAAATCACCCAATTATGATAAGGAGAGTGTCTCAGGCTGTGAGAAAGAATTGGAAAAAGCAGGCTTGGGCATCAACCTCATGATTGATTGTAGTCACGGTAATTCCAACAAAGACCATGCTAATCAAGTAAAGGTACTTGATGATGTCGCAGCACAAATTCAACAGGGTAATAATTCAATTATTGGGGTGATGCTCGAAAGTAATCTTGAGGAAGGAAATCAACCCATACCTGATAATTTGGATCACTTGAAATATGGTGTTTCAGTTACTGATGCCTGTATTGATTGGAATACAACCGAAATCACCTTGCGGAAATTTGCTAGAGCTGTTGGTCCTCACCTGAAAGATCGTTTTGCGTAACTATTCTCTGCAGTGCTTTGGCGGTTAGCTGCTAAACTAGCCTGTTAATACTTCTGCTAGACTTGTCACTAGGTATTCAAGATTATCATCGTTGATGCCCGCTACATTGATTCTGCTCGAGTTAACCAAATAGATGCTGTAGTCATTTACCAGTTTTTGCACCTGTTCGACGTTAACGCCCAGAAAAGAAAACATACCTTTTTCTTTTTGGATGAAGCTGAAGTCTTCACTGATTCCAATTTTATTTATTTTGCTAACGAGCTGAGCACGAAGATCATTAATGCGGTTTCTCATTCGGGTTAATTCCGCATCCCACTCCGTGCGCAGGGCAGGATTATTTAGAATTATTTCAACAATAGCGGCTCCGTGATCGGGTGGCATGGAGTACATTGCTCGCGCTGCTGCGGCGATTTGGGTGGTCGCAATACCAGTAGTTGCGTCACTGTCGCAGATTATACTAATCGCACCAGTTCGTTCACGGTATAAGCCGAAGTTTTTCGAGCAAGAACTAACAACAATAAGCTCGGGTAAAGATTCTGCCATTAACCTCGCACCATAAGTATCTTCTTCTAAGCCATCGCCAAGACCTTGGTATGCTAAGTCGATGAAGACAGTAAAGCCTTGAACTAATGCAACGTCTCTAACTTGTATCCATTGCTCCTGGTTAAGATCAGCACCGCAGGGGTTGTGACAGCAGCCATGAAGAAGAACGATATCTCCCTTTTCAATTTTTTTCAGGCTGTCGATCATTTCATCAAAGCGAACACTGTGGCTGCTGTAGTCATAGTAGGGGTAGGATTCAATGTTGAGACCAGCAGATGCTAATAAAGGGACATGGTTGGCCCAGGTTGGGTCACTCACCCATACAGTCGCATTGGAGTTGGCTTTCTTGATGAATTCAGCAGCTAACCGCAATCCGCCGCAGCCTCCAGGAGACTGCGCAGTTATCCTTCGGTTACCCAAACTTTTTATAAGGTTTGTGCCAAAAATTAATTCGGCTACGGTTTTGTTGTAATCAGGAGCGCCAGTTGGGCCTATATAACTTTTCGTCATCTGACTTTGTAGAATTAGGTTTTCAGCTTTTTTTACTGAAGTCATTACTGGGGTTGCACCTGTTTCGTCTTTATAAATGCCAACGCCTAAATCTATTTTTCTTGGATTAGTGTCAGCACGATAGGCGGCCATGAGCCCGAGGATAGGGTCGGCTGGGAGGGATTCCATTAATTGAAACATGTTGAGTTCTCTATATTTTCTTGTGGGCTTTTAAGGTGTTTTGCAGTAATGAAGCACGAGTCATGGGGCCAACGCCGCCGTTAGTGTAAGAGATAAAGGAACATTTATCCTTAACATTATCGAAATCCACATCCCCAACATTTCGGAAACCAGATTTCTTGCTGGTATCGGCAACACGGGTCTGGCCAACGTCTATAACGACAGCGCCCTCTTTTACCATGTCCGCAGTTATGAATTTTGTTTTACCAATTGCAACTATCAGTATGTCAGCATTAGCACATAACTCGGTCAGATTCTTAGTACGGCTATGGGCTAATGTCACAGTGGCATTACCCGGATTAGTGTTGCGAGACATTAATATCGCCATTGGCGTCCCAACAATATTGCTACGACCTAATACCACACAGCTTTTGCCTTTGGTTTCGATCTTATAACGACGCAATAGTTCCATAATGCCATTTGGTGTGGCAGAGATGAAAGTCGGTAGACCCAGGCATAAATTGCCTACATTTTCTGGGGAGAATCCATCGACATCTTTTTTCGCATCAATAGCCAGAATGACTTTGTTTTCATCAATATGAGGAGGCAGGGGCAATTGAACAATAAAGCCATCAATGGTCTCATCAGTGTTGAGATCGCCAATTTTGGCTAATAATTCTCCCTCAGTAGTACTTTCATCCATGCGGATAATGGTAGAAGCGAATCCTACTTCTTCACAATCTTTAACTTTCCACGCTACATAGTTTTGGCTGGCCCCATCTGAACCAACTAACACGGCAGCCAAATGAGGTGGACGATCACCATTCATGGTAATAGCCCTAACCTGCTCGGCAATTTCTTGCCGAATTCCTTGAGAACATGACGTGCCGTCAAGTAATTGCATAAAGCTATTCCAGATTGTAGATGTAGCAAAAAAGTATTTAAAACCTAAGTCGAAAATGGTCTCAATTATTAAACCAGTTCCAATTGCAAATGGGACGAGGAATAATGAGTTTTGAGTGCGCTGAACTAAAGGCGCTGTATAATAATCGAGCTGGGATTTTTGCTCAAGTCTAGATGGATAATTTCTACTACCAACTACCGATATTTTTCATGCTCAACCAAGGCTCCATTGCTATTTTAGGTTCGTCTTTTTGCAAGAGCTCAATGGAAATATTATCTGGGGATCTCACAAATGCCATGTAGCCGTCTCGGGGTGGGCGATTGATGGTAACTCCAGCATCTATTAGTTTTTGACAGGTAGCGTAAATATCATCAACGGCATAGGCTAAATGACCAAAGTTACGACCTTCATCATAGTGTTCGGGATCCCAGTTATAGGTTAGTTCCACTTGAGAATCAGTATTTTCCTCAGCCGCGAGAAAAACTAATGTAAATCTGCCCTGCTCAAATTCTCTGCGGCTAATTTCAACCAGCCCCAATTTTTTGCAATAGAAATCTAGAGATTTTTCAAGATCTTTTACTCTTATCATCGTGTGGAGGTACTTCATTGGATGTAGCTTCCTTTTTTTGATGGTTCAATATTTGAGGTTTTCCATGAATGACTCAATTGCTCTATTTATCAGTAAAGCACAACCGATCGTATGCTCTTACCTGAATGCATCAGGTCGAAAGCATTGTTGATGTCTTCAATTGGCATTGTATGGGTGATTAATGGGTCAATCTGAATCCTTCCATTCATATACCAGTCAACGATTTTTGGTACATCACTGCGGCCTCTGGCTCCGCCAAAAGCTGTGCCTTTCCAAGAACGCCCTGTGACCAATTGAAAAGGCCGCGTGGCGATTTCTTGCCCAGCGCCGGCTACTCCGATAATAAATGATTCACCCCAGCCCTTATGGCAACACTCTAGCGCCTGGCGCATGGTGTTTACGTTTCCAATACATTCGAAGCTGTAATCGACCCCCCCATCGGTCATATCGATAATCGCTGTAGTAACATCATCAACATCTTTTGGATTGATGAAATCGGTCATACCAAAAGTTTTACCTAATTCTTCCCTGCTCTCATTGAGATCGATGCCGATGATTCTATCCGCACCAACCATCTTAGCACCTTGAATTACATTCAGGCCGATGCCCCCGAGACCGAATACTGCCACAGTGCTGCCGGGTTCTACTTTTGCATCAAATGCTACCGCACCAACGCCAGTTGTCACTCCGCAACCGATATAGCAAACCTTGTCGAAAGGAGCATCATCTCTGATTTTGGCAACAGCAATTTCTGGCAACACAGTGAAATTGGAAAATGTACTGCACCCCATATAGTGCAGAATCGGTTCACCATCGAGAGAGAAACGGCTGGTGCCATCTGGCATCAATCCTTGCCCTTGAGTCCTGCGAATGGATTGGCAAAGGTTAGTTTTGGGGTGAAGACAAAAATCACATTCTCGGCATTCAGGAGTGTATAGAGGAATGACAGTGTCTCCGACTCTTACTGATTTCACTCCGGGACCAACTTCTTGCACGATCCCAGCACCCTCATGACCGAGAATTGCAGGAAATGCGCCTTCTGGATCATTGCCAGAGAGGGTGAAAGCATCAGTGTGGCAAATACCCGTAGCTTTTATTTCCACCAGAACTTCACCTGCTTTCGGACCCTCTAGATCTACTTCTACGATTTCCAGTGGCTTTCCTGCACTGAAGGCTACGGCAGCACGTGATTTCATACCAACTTCCTTTTCTAATGACTGGTTCCAATTACGAATTTAAACAAAGAGTTTTAGTTTAATTTAGAGTTATTATAAAAGACCCTTGGTTCGTCGAGCAACAATCTACCTAGCTGCCTAGTTCCAGTCATCTATATTAAATTTATAACGTAGTATTGCAAGCAAGCTTAAGACGAAAGTAAGCAGAATTGTAAGTAGGAACTAATTACGCGAGAGAGAACTATTAACGCAATAATCGACAAAGGTCCGGTAAAATACGCGCAAATCTCCTTTTGAGTAGAGATCAACAGTATAGTTTACGCCGTTAGTGAATTATTCTGTCAGCGACTGCTACTATCTATGAGATTGCCCAGCTTGGGAATGCAAGCAGGATAAGCGGAGAATAATAGGCCAGCGTTATTATATACTTTTCCTGATGTTGAATTGCTGTAGTCTGTCTCCTTATTATTTTATTGGATAGAAAGACAACATTATGAGCGAAAGATTTCTATTACAATATATGTTTATTGGTGGCTTGCTAACATTTTGTGGGCGACGGTGAAGTTGGTTGCGTGGGTAATAACCAAAAATAATAATATACTTTTGTGGTCGATTGTTTTCAGAGGGCTCACTCAGGGTGCTGTCAATTCAGATGATTCCAAAAGGCGAAAATCTTCATATAAATCGAGTGGGTGTGGCGTACTTAACTTGTTAGCTCATACTTTTTTAAAAATCTCCTAAATAGGATAATAAATTAAAAGTCGAAATGGAAATATTGGTCGCCATAGTAGTGATTTTTATTGGGTCTTATGTGCAAAGCTCAATTGGTTTTGGTCTAGCAATAATTTCTGCGCCGATCTTATTCTTTATTGATCCAATGTTTGTTCCGGCGCCAATCACCATGGCAGCTCTTACGCTCTCTTTTGCTAACGCAGCCAAGTTTTGGCACACAATATCCTTCAAGGGATTGAAGTTTGCAATTTTAGGTAGGATTCCGGGAACAATTGCGGGTGGCATGTTGTTGCTATGGATTGATCAAGATCAACTTGCACTGTGGCTTGGCGCTACAGTTATAGCTGCAGTTGTACTTAGTTGGCGAAACGTTATTCTGAAACCTACTTCAGGAGCGTTGTTTTCAGCTGGATTCCTCTCTGGATTTATGGGTACAAGCTCGTCAATTGGAGGGCCCCCTATGGCTTTGGTGTTGCAGCATGAGGAAAATGATTTTATCCGCGCAAACATGGCGGCATTTTTTGTAGTTAGTTGCGTGATGTCTTTGTTGATGTTGGCATCAATCGGTCGCTTCACCATGGATCATGTAGTAATCGCAATACCTCTAATGCCTGCTACATTGGCAGGCTATTGGTTGGCGATGCGCACTTTGCATCTTATTTCTCACGATAATCTTCGCAAAATG
>CAWKZI010000113.1:0-6934 GCA_963854365.1 Gammaproteobacteria bacterium | reverse complement strand
AATAGTCTCAACAGCTGTAAACAATTTTGAAACTAAGCTCGCGTAGGTCAGCAATTCGACTCACTTTTCTAGCGCCTATGAGAGTCAGAACGATCCTTATCGCACACTAAAACAATTTGCAAAAAAATCACTGAGACTTTATCTCAATCTATAGAGAACCCTAGGTTGTACCTGCGGAGGCGTAAACTAATCTTGTTAGTTAGCTAATCACACAAGAGGGATTAAATAATTCTAACTTCGGTCTCCAAAGCTATGCCATAGACATCAAGGATCGACTGACTCATCTCTTGAGCCAACAAAAGGATATCTTCTCCGGTAGCCTCTCCTGAGTTGACTAATACAAGAGCATGATCCTTATGCACAGCAGCTTCCCCTCGAGAGCGACCTCTCCACCCAGCCTGGTCTAACAACCAGGCCGCGGGAATTTTCACCAGCTCGGTGTCACTGGTGGGAAAACTTGGCAAATCAGGGAATTGAACTCTTAATTGATCATGCTTGACTTGAGACACAACAGGGTTCTTAAAGAAACTTCCAGCATTACCAATCAGCGCAGGATCCGGCAATCTGGCTCGACGGATTTTACAGACTGTATCAAAGACAAGTTCGGAGGTGACCCCCACGCCGCTAGAGGCCTTCATTAATTTAGCCTCTATAGCTGCGTTTAACGAGGGATAATTGATATTTGGCGACTTACTCTGGTTTAGGTGAAAGCTTACCGAGAGCACGACAATTTGGTTGCTTAATTGATTTTTGAAAATACTATCTCGATACCCAAATTCACATTCTTCTCTGCTAAAAAGTCGAATCTTGCCGGTTTCGAGGTCTAGGAATTCCACCTCGGAAATAAATTTTCCAATTTCCACCCCATAGGCGCCGATATTTTGAATAGGAGCACCACCCACGGTACCTGGAATAAGTGCAAGATTTTCGAACCCATGCAACCCACTTCGCAAGCAATTACTAACCAGATCGTGCCAATTCTCCCCAGCAGCGACTTTAATCTCACCGTCTGCGGATATTTCCTCGCAACCACTGCTGGCAATTCTAATTACTAGACCAGGGTAATCGTGAACAAATAAAACGTTACTACCTCCCCCGAGAATCTGAATAGGCAAGTTTTTCGAATCACCAAATTCGAGGGCGGCTTTTAGCTGCTCCGTGGAAGTTATTTCAGCAAAATGAGCTGCATAGCTAGCAACACCAAAGGTATTAAATTGTCTGAGGGAAGCTTGACTGGATATTTCCATAATGAGTTTGGTTTATAAAAGTTTGGACTGGACTTAAATTATGGAACTAAGACTTTTAAGCAACGCCGCAT
Organism: Gammaproteobacteria bacterium; assembly: GCA_963854365.1. Lineage (GTDB taxonomy): Bacteria > Pseudomonadota > Gammaproteobacteria > Pseudomonadales > Pseudohongiellaceae > UBA9145. Next base: position 5,616 of record CAWKZI010000113.1, on the reverse strand, counting down.
AAGCCTTCTTTACTAAATTCAGAACTAAATCGAAGCCTTTATCTTCATTACAGTAAGGGTCAAAAACATCAATTAGCTCACTTATGATAATCTAATAACACGCTTATTTACTCTTACTGAGCTTGAGGACCCTGCTTGAGCAAATCTCACTGACTCCCTTCATCAATAGCCAGAATCAAACTGAAGTTCTGAACATCATCAGCACCCGCTTGTTGAGCCCTATAACCCTCTAATATATCCGCACTCTCTGGCTTTAATGCTGGCTCGATTATCAGGGGCTCAACAATATACCAGCCCGCCGAATTATATTAATATATTTATACAAACCCTTATTTTTAATTTATTTCTCTATAAGTAATTGGCCTCTTGGCGAACAGTAAATATTTCCTAAGCATACCATCAGCAACTTAAACTTCCCCTCGCCGCTAAGCTCTTCCATTACAATAGCCCTTATTCACTCCCTGCTATAAGTGTCCGGACGACTTTTAGATCTCTTTCAGTATCGACACCTGGCGGTATTCGCTGATTAGTAAGAGCAACATGGATTTCAACTCCATTATATAAAGCTCGAAGCTGCTCTAGTTTTTCAGACAACTCCAGCTCAGAAACAGGCCAAAGAACAAACTGATTCAATACCGCTACTCGGTAAGCATATATACCAATGTGTCTATAACAGTTTCGCGCCGACGCACTGGCCTGCCATGGGACGGTAGAGCGACTGAAATATAACGCTCGACCATCTTTGTCCATGACCACTTTTACGGCATTGGCATCGTTTATTTCTTCTTGCTCTCCCACCAATTCACATAATGTAGCGATACCAACATCGCCATGAGTCTCGAGGTTTTGAGCCACCTGGTTAATGGCAGCAGGAGGCAATAGTGGTTCATCCGCTTGTACATTTACAATGACTTCTTGGTCTTTTAGCTCAAGCTGAGTCACGACTTCCTGAATGCGATCGGTACCCGATAGATGTTTAGAAGAAGTCATACATACCTGCGCACCAAAACTTTCTGCTACATCTTTTATACGATCATCATCTGTGGCTATAGTCACAGATTTTGCTTTACTCGCTAAAGCTTTTTCATAAGTATGCTGAATCATCGGCTTCCCGCAAATATCAATTAGCGGCTTGCCAGGCAACCGGTTAGCTGCATATCTTGCGGGAATAATCACTGTAAAACTCATAAATATTTCTCGCGCTCAGCAAAGCTTATTTCTCTAGCCTCATTCCTCAACATCACAGGTACATCATCGCGGATCGGAAACGCCAACGCATCGCTAGTGCAAACCAGCTCAGCTTCTTCCTTGTCATAACGAAGCTTTCCTTTGCATACAGGGCACACAAGAATACTCAATAGTTTTTTATCTAACATCTCAGCCTACCCTTACTTTAAATTTAATTGTTCTACTAAGGTTTCTGTAAAGCCATTCGGAAGAATCACAGCAACTTCCAATACCCAGAAAGAAGAATTCGCAAAATCACGGCATTTCACTGCATCCTTTTCTGTCATAACGATAGGCTGTTTCATATCAATGCCATACGTTTCAAAATCTTCTTCTTGATAAAGATGATGATCAGGAAAGCTAAACTTCTCAACCTGATGAGGTAGTCTTTCCAGTAAAGCATAAAATCTGTCTGGATTTCCTATCGCCGATACAGCTTGTATTTTATTGCCAATATTAAATGGAGCACCGAGAAAAGGACGCCGCTCTCCGGATAATAAATTAATTAGGAATGTTGGTTTTAATAACATCGTATGCGCATTTGCTAATACATGGTCAGTGAAGTCACTTTCCAAATTAGTTTGGGATGACTCGTAAGACACATTTTCAGGGTTTTTCTTTTTGTTATTCGACCCTCCGTTGACGATGATATGATCAACTTCCATGAGTCTCGAGACTGGTTCTCTTAGCGGACCTGCTGGCAGACAAAGCCCATTCCCGAAAAGTCTATTGCCGTCGACAACAGCGATTTCCAGATCGCGATAAAGATTATAATGCTGCAATCCATCATCACTGATAACAATATCTATTTCTTTTCCGAATTTTTGAATTAAAAGCTCGAGCGCAGCATTTCTATCAGGGCCAACCACGACAGGACAGTTCGTTTTATCTTGAATAAGCAGAGCCTCATCACCACAGACATTTACTTCACTATGCGGGCTCACTATAAAAGGATAAACAGCTGCAGAGCCGCCATAACCTCTGCTAATTATCCCGGCATGGATACCTAGACTTTTCAAATTCGTTGCCAAAGTAATTACGACAGGGGTTTTTCCAGTCCCACCTACTGAAATATTGCCAATCACAACAATTGGAGCATTAATGTGAGAGGGTCGCGATGAAACCTGCTGTAGACGTCGTCGACAAAAAGCTAGCAGTCGAAATAAAATCGAGATAGGCCAAAGTAGAATTAGCCATTGAGCTTTTTTGTTCCATGCAGCTTCTAGAAAAGACATTCAGATAAATCACTCGAAATCGTAAATGGAATTAACTTAATATAAAGCGTGCTTTAAAGCGCCTTATCTTTATCAGAAAACTGAATCTTATACAGCCTAGAATAGACCCCATGAGCAGAGAGAAGGTCAGTATGTGTGCCTGACTCAACTATACTTCCTTCATCCATGACGAGTATTAAATCTGCGTTCTCAATTGTTGATAGACGATGAGCGATGATGAAAGTGGTTCTACCCTTTATTAAAGTATCCAGCGCTTGCTGGATGTATTTTTCCGACTCCGAATCCAATGCGGAGGTCGCTTCATCGAATATCAGTATCGGCGCATCTTTTAGCAAGGCACGGGCAATAGCTATTCTTTGCCTTTGACCTCCAGAAAGCAAGACAGCATCATCGCCAACTCTCGTCTGAAGCCCATGCTCTAACTGTTCAATAAACTCCATTGCGTGAGCATTGGTCGCTGCTGCCACAATCTTCGCTTCATCGAATTCAGCCTCACCATAGGCTATGTTCTCTGCCACTGTGCCGTTAAAGAGAACAACTTGTTGCGTAACCAAAGATATATGCTGACGAAGATTGCTTAGTTTATATTCCTGAAGAGCCACACCATCCAGCTTTATCTGGCCTTCAGTGCAGTCGTAGAATCTTGGTATCAAGCTAACCATACTGCTTTTCCCGCTACCAGACTTACCCACTAGAGCAATAGTTTGACCAGGCTCTGCGGTAAAATTAATTCCATCTAATGCTTTTTTATTTCTATCACTATAGGAAAAGTTAACATCATTAAAGACAATTTTTCCAGCAACATTTTCGACAGAGTGAGTTCCTTCGTCTGATTCAGTTTTTTCATCTAATAAGGTAAAAATACTATGAGCTGCCGCAAGCCCTCTTTGCACCACAGAATTAACCTGAGTTAATTGTCGAATAGGTTTTGCCAGCAATCCTGCTGCACCTAGAAACGCCACGAAATTACCTGGTGTTTTGTCAGCAAAAAAATCAGGAGATAATGCCAACCAAACCAAAATCGCCATGGCGATGCTGACGATAAATTGAACAAATGGCGTACTGACGCTACGAGTGAGTGCCATTTTCATATTCTGCACACGATTTCTTTCACTAGCATCTGACAACTTGTCACTTACAAAGTTTTCAGCAGTAAACGTACGCACTACACGGTGCCCTTTGATCGATTCATTAGTTATTTGTGTAACGTCACCCATAGAATCTTGCATTTGAGTGCTAAATTTTCTGAATCTCTTTGAAGCAATACTCACAACTTTAGACACAAATGGCGCAATAATTAAAAAAGTTAAACTCAACTGCCAATCGATATAAAGTAAGAATGCCAACAAACCGATTACTGTAAACCCTTCTCTAATGATCACTGCAACTGCGTTACTAGCTGCGCCAGTCACTTGGTTAACATCATAAGTAAACTTCGATACTAGCTTTCCCGAAGTATTCTTATCAAAATAAGATGAAGGCAACGCAATTAAGTGATCAATCAGATCGCACCGGAGTTTATGTATCACATGATTTGATATTGCCGCTAATGAATAGCTCCCCATGAAACCACCTATCCCTCTCACCAGCACTATTACTACACAGAGAATCGGGCTAAGCACTCTAACTTCAGCAAAATTTTCCGCGTTAATGGCATCGACAGTCCAACCAAGCCAATAAGTTGTAGCTGGAGATGTGGTCGCAAAAACTAAGTAACCCAAAACCGCTAAGTACATAACCAACTTATGTGGCACGACGTAACCGAGCAAGCGTTTATAGAGCTTCCAGCCGTTATATGTTGAGCTTAAGGTAACAACATCACCCATTTTACTTTTCTTCTTATTTGGTTTTGAAGCTTTTCTTCCGATCTCGGAAAGTTCATTGAATGTATTATATTTTTTCTTTTTCCATTACTTATTTATCTCAGAGAAGGCAAAGCACTTTCAACATCTCCTGACCGCTGCGTCGCAATACTTAATCGTGAGAATCCTGACTGACCTATCCCATTCATCGCTGTAACTACCGATTGGTGGGTCGCCTCAGCGTCAGCGATTAACAAAATAGGTAAATTCAGATCGCCTTCTGATTCTAATTCTAAACCACGAATTAATGTTTCGAGCCGATTATCTATTAACGGTCTACCGTTAATAGTATAAATACCATTCCTAGATACAATAATTTTAATTGTGCCAACATCTGTATCGGCAAGCTCTGCATCTGCCTCAGGCAAATTCACTATTAACCGCGTTTCTTTACTGAACGTTGTGGTAACCATGAAAAATATCAACAATAGAAAAACAACATCAATCAGTGGCGTAATATTGATCGTAAGGTCTTCTCTTACTACCCGTTTAAATTTCATTTGAAAACTGCTTAGGCTTTAATTACTTGCCTGACATAATTTAAAAGTAACTATTATGAATCTCAAAAAACAACTTTCTCTTAGCTTACTTTACTTTAACCTTGCGATCGCTATGTAGAGCATCTACTAGTTTTATTGATTCTTGTTCTAAATTAAGCACCAAGAAATCTACTCTCCGAGCAAAGAAGCGGTGAAATATATAGGTTGGAATTGCTACGGATAGACCGGCTGCTGTAGTAATCAAAGCTTCTGAAATTCCCCCAGCTAAGGCATTCGCATTGCCTGTACCTTGCAGCATGATTTCACTGAATACTCGAATCATACCAATAACAGTGCCGAGCAAACCTAATAATGGAGCTATTGAAGCTATCGTACCCAATGCATTTAAATAGCGTTCCAAATCATGGACTACCTGCACTGAAGTCTGCTCGATACTATCGATCATTGCCGCCCGACCATAACGAGAGCTTAATAGGCCCGCTGCCAAAATTTTTCCCAATGGAGAGGAAAGCCTAAGTTCACGTAATTTGCTAGAATCGAGTTGATTATTCTTCAACCAGGTCCAAACTTGGGCAAGAATATATTTGGGAGTAATTCGAGAAACACTTAAGGTCCAGAATCGCTCAATAACGATTGCAATGGCAACTACGGAACAAAGAATTATTGGTAGCATTAACCATCCACCTGCCCTGACTATTTCTACCACGCTTTTCCTCCATTTATTAAGCGCTTCGCTTTACCATAATCAACCTTTTTCATGTCATGCCCTGATTTCCGAACCTCTGAGGTACC
>CAWKZI010000112.1:0-6945 GCA_963854365.1 Gammaproteobacteria bacterium | reverse complement strand
TGCAGGTTCCAACGGGATGAAAAATTGTCGTCCCTAGATCGCCAGCAGCGTGAAGAAGGTCTTCATCCGTTTTAAGTTCTGGGCCTGGTTTCCATTCTTCAGGGTTGAATCGTTCCAGAGCCTTTGCCGCCATTATTCTCCTGGTAAATTTCAATCCTGTGACCGCGACATTGCGATCCTGTTCAGTAGATAAATAGTTTAATGTTATTGCAGGGTAGTCTTCTGCCTTCGCTGTTCGTATGCGAACATGGCCTCGGCTAGTGGGACGTAAATTACATACAGATGGAGTTATTGCATTAAATTGATGTAGAGGGTCGCCAAATTTTTCTAACGATAGTGGTTGCACATGCCACTCTATATTGGCTGAAGTCTGCGTATCATCGCTCATGGAAAAGGCTCCGAGCTGAGAAGGTGGCATGGTAAGCGGACCAGTTTTAAACACCAAATATTCGAGTCCCATCTTTATCTTACCAAATAGTGAATTAGCTCTTTGATTAAGGGTTACAGTGTTCTCAACTTTGTAAACACTACGTACCTGCAAATGATCATGCAGGTTTTCCCCAACGCCTGGTAAATCATGAACCACTTCCAAGCCTTTTTCTTTAATGAGGTCACCTGAACCAATTCCACTTAGTTGTAATATTTGAGGTGAGCCAATGGTGCCAGCGGAAAGAATGATTTCTCTGCTAGCGTTAAAAACTTTTACTTTATCATCTTTAATTCGTACTTCTACTCCTGTCGCTTTTTTGTTGCCATCTTGTGAGTCAATAATTAATTTTTGGACGTGTGCATGAGTTATTACGGTAAGATTCGGTCGCGATAAGACTGGTCGCAAAAACGCCTTAGTTCCGCTCCAGCGACTGCCTCGACGTTGATTCATTTGGAAATAGGCATTGCCGAAATTGTCCCCACGATTGAATTCTTTAATCTTTGGAATACCGCACTGCTCTGCGGCTTCTCGCCAGGCATCTAGGATTTCCCAATTGACTCGCCTTTCTTCCACTCGCAGCTCGCCATCGGCACCATGGAATTCATCTGCCCCATGTTCGTAGCTTTCTGACTTGATATAAATCGGCAGTACATCATTCCAACCCCAACCGCGGTTGCCAAGAGATTCCCAGTAGTCAAAATCACTACGTTGACCGCGCATGTAGATCATGGCATTAATCGAAGAGCAGCCACCTAACACCTTTCCTCTGGCATAACCGATAGAACGACCGTTTAGACCTGGGTCTGGTTCGATATTGTAACACCAGTCAGTTCTAGGATTTGCAATAGTATAAAGATAGCCAATTGGAATATTAATCCAGAAATAGTTGTCCCTACCCCCAGCTTCTAAGAGAAGTACATTGCAATTAGGGTCTTTTGAAAGGCGATTTGCAATCACACAACCAGCTGTTCCTGCTCCGATAATAATGTAGTCATAATTTTGCATTAGGAATTATCCATAAAAAGAAATCGTCGAGTGAATTTTATGTCATCATACCTTGCTGTATCTACTGTATAAAGTTAAGTGATTTTATACCTAAGAGTGTTTATCAATTTGATGTTTGGATTGTAACTAAATAGTGAATAAATTATTCAAAGAAACCTTAGCCGATTTTTTTTCATTGGATCAGTTTGAGGCTAGACGTGTATTGCATGGAAGGGGGCAGCTCTTTCCTGGTTTGGAACAGCTATTTGTGGATTGGTATCCGCCAGTTCTCTACGTGGCAGTCTATAAAAAACTTGAGGATGAATCGAATTTAGAGGAGTTCGTAAGATCTATTGATAAGCAGCAGCAAATTAAATCTTTAGTACTACAAAAACGCTATGATAAGAATAGCTTGGCTCGGAATCTAATCGGCGATGAATTGTACAAAGCTATTGTTAGAGAAGGGGAGTTGGTTTTTGAAGTTCGCCCTGGAATGCACCAAAATGCTGGCTTATTTCTAGATATGCGTTTATTACGAGCCTGGCTGCAAGCTAATAGTGTTGATAGAAACGTTCTCAATCTGTTTGCTTATACGTGTTCATTATCTGTGGCGGCATTAGCAGGTGGAGCAAATTCTGTTACCAATGTTGATATAAGCAAAACCAGCATTGTTTGGGGAAATGAAAACCATAAATTGAATAAGCAAGATAGTCGCTGCATTAAAGTGATTCCTCATAATATTTTCCATTCCTGGGGTCGAATTAAGCAGCACGGCCGCTATGACACCGTGCTCATCGATCCTCCCACGAAGCAACGTGGTAGCTTTGATGTTGTTAAGAATTACTCCGCTGTGCTAAAAAAATTACCGCAGTTATGCCATCCAAAAGCTACGGTTATAGCTACAGTAAACAGTCCATTTTTAGATGCTGATTTCCTGCCGTTGCGATTTTCCAAAATTATTCCTAAAGCTATTCTTATCGAGGAAATGCCGATCGCGGAAGAATTCTTTGACAAGTATCCGGATAGGGCGCTGAAAATTTATCGATTTGAAATGCCTTAAGATTTAGGGTCGATATGTTACCACATCAACACCAATAAAAATTATATCGGTGGTTAATCCAGTGTTCGGAAATCTACATTTACCAACAGCAGAGCACGCAGAAATGTTTAGGGGGAGAGCAATAGTAAGAAACAACAGGACTGAGTTGTCTTTATGTGAATGTTTCTTTTTACACCCTTATGAATAGTGATCGCATGATCCAGTAAATTTTTCTAGTTACTGTTAAATGCTTGAGCTAATTCTTTTGCGCACTCGCTAATTGCTGCTTTTGCTTTGTCCAGCACGCCAGGCATAGTGATAAACCCATGCATCATGGTTTCATAATGAGAGTGTTTGACTACTACACCAGCTTTTTTCAGTTTTTCCACATAGGCAGTGTTCTCATCTTGAAGGGGATCAAATCCTGCTGAAAGCACAAAGGCAGGTGGCAAATCGCAGTGATTGTCAGCATTAAGCGGTGAAGCTTGCCAATGGCCAAGGTCATCTTGCGGAGTGAAGTAGTGTGTATAGAACCAATCAATTAAATCATTGGTTAAGCGATAGCCCTTACCGAATTCCTTATGAGAAGGGAATATGCAGTTCATCTCTGTAGCGGGATAGATTAATAACTGAAAAAGTAGAGGTGGTGCACTTGCTGCCTTCGCTCGTAAACAGACAACGGCTGCGAGATTGCCTCCAGCACTGTCTCCGCCAATTGCGATTCGATTCTCATCACCGCCTACGGATTTTGCATTCGCAGCTACCCATTGAGTGGCCGCCCACGCATCATCGATAGCGGCGGGGTACTTATGTTCCGGAGCGAGTCGGTAGTCTACGGAAATTACGATGCATTGAGCTTCTTTGCAAATCGCTCGACAAACGCAATCATGACTAGCTAAAGAGCCAATGACATAGCCGCCACCATGAAAATAAACCAAAATTGGGAGTTCTGATTCGGCGTTAGGCCGATAAAGTAATGTGGGGATTTCTAATTCTGGCCCTGGAATCGATATTTTCTCAATAGCATGAACCTCAGTTAACTCACCTTTTACTAATTCACTGGCCTGGTCATAGAGGATTCTCGCTTGCAAAGGTGGGTATGTATCCAGCGGTGGGGTTCCAGATTTTTCGATGGCATCGATTAAGGCTTTTGCTTGTGGATCTAATGGCATAATAATCCTCTGCTAGCAGTAAGTAAGCTGCTTTTTTAGTAATTTGTATTAGTGAGCGAGATAAAATTAACAAGTTTTGTTGTCTTGAAGTCTATCACTCCCAACCGAATCATTTTACTTTTAGTCTATTATCTATATGATGCGTGCTTCAAATTTAACGGCTCATTGCTATTAAATTCTATCTATTGGTGGAGTAAGAAAATTTATGACTCAACGAGACCAACAAAAATTAAATTCTGGATTTCAGGCTAAATCTGAGCCTTCAGATATTCTTGCTGGAAAAGATTTCAGTGGGAAAACTGTAGTTGTCACTGGGGGATATTCCGGTATTGGCCTGGAAACTACACGAGCGTTAGCTGCAGCCGGCGCCAAAGTCTATGTTCCAATTCGTACATCGGAGAAAGCTAAGGAGGCATTACAGGATATCACTGGTGTAATTGTTGATGCCATGGACCTGGCTGATTTGGATACTGTAAAAGCCTATGCGCAGGGAATAGCGGAGCGGGAACCATCTATCGACTTAATGATTAATAATGCCGGGATAATGGCTTGCCCTGAGACGAGAATCGGCAATAATTGGGAATCGCAATTCGCGGTGAACCATCTGGGTCATTTCGTTTTAACCACTAGTCTATTGCCTCAACTCTTGGCCGGGAACGGATCCAGAGTAGTTTGTCTTTCTTCTGTAGCCCATAAGCGAACGGATGTGCTTTGGGATGATATCAATTTTACAGCGAATCCCTATGAAAAGTGGACCGCTTATGCGCAATCGAAGACAGCGAATGCACTTTTCGCGCGAGGTCTAGATTTGAAATATCACGATCAAGGCATACACGCATTTTCGGTTCATCCGGGTGGTATATTGACACCCTTGCAGAGACATCTCGAAAACGAAGAAATGCAGGCCTTGGGTTGGACAGATGCGGACGGCAATCTTTCTGAACAATCCGCAGGAATGTTTAAGTCAACGACGCAAGGTTGCACGACCAGTTTATGGGCAGCTAGTAGTGACTTATTAGATAATTCCGGTGGCTTATATTGCGAAGATTGCGACGTTGCTAATTTGCTTACCAAAGATTCCTTGCCTTACTTTGATGCAGCTTCCTGGGCTTCAAGCGATGAGGGTGCCGAAAAATTATGGGACATCACCGAAACTATGTTGTCATTATAAACTCGATGACTAGGAATATTTTCACTATACAAATTGTAAAGACAAAATATCAGTAATCAAGCAAGGGTAAATTTTGGAATTTTCTAATAAGACTGTATTGGTGACAGGAGGCTCCCGTGGAATAGGGAGGGCTATTGCGATTGCTTTCGCATCTCGTGGGGCTAGAGTCGCTATACTTTATAAATCTAATCAGCAGGCCGCAGTTGCAACTCACGCCGAGCTCGAAGGACAGGGTCATCTGGCAATACAAGGTGATGTTGCCGATGCTGAGTCGGTAAAGTCTGCAGTAGCAGAATGCATAGATAAATTTGGAGAGTTAAATATTCTTGTTAACAATGCCGGGATTGGTATTTATCATCCATTGGAATTCTCTGATTACACTCAGTGGCAGGAAGCTTGGGAGCAGACTATTCAGGCCAATTTAATCGGCCCAGCAAACCTCTGTTTTTGTGTAGCCAATCACATGATAGAAAATGGAGGAGGGCGAATTGTAAATGTCAGCTCCAGAGGCGCATCTCGCGGCGAACCAATCAAGCCAGCCTATGGTGCAAGTAAGGCAGGGTTAAATTCCCTAACTCAGTCTTTGGCTGTAGCTTTGGGTAGCCATAATATTTTTGTCGCGGCGGTTGCGCCGGGCTTCGTCAATACTGCATTAACCGCTGAGCGTATGAGTGGCCCAGAGGGAGATGAAATAAAAGCACAGAGTCCGTTAAATCGTATTGCTGAGCCAGAAGATGTGGCTTATGCGGTATTGTTCCTTGCTTCGGATGGTGCGGAATTTGCGACAGGGACAATTATTGATGTGAATGGAGCATCTTATTTGCGTAGCTAATGTGGGGCTATTTCTTTAATGAATTGATGACCTCGGCGGAAATGGAATCTCCAGAATTGCCCCATGCATTGCGAACATAGTTGATAATCATTGCCATGTCTTCATTGGATAACGAACTAGAAAAGGACGGCATTTCTCCTCTGCCTATTATTAAAACTAATGCGACATCCACTCCACTACCTTTTACTACTTCACTTCCTGCTAAAGCAGGATAAATATTAGTTAAACCTTTTCCGTCCGATTGATGGCATTCTGCACAGTTTTCCAGGAAAAGTTGTTCGCTATTTTTGGCTGCTGCTGCGAAACTTGTGCAAGTGAATAAAATAGCTAAAAAAGTTTGTGATTTGCAATTGCTGAACATGGGGAAAGTTTAAATAGTAGTTAGAAGCTATAAAATATAGCGCCGATGTTCGGTACGGAATACTGGCAACCACAGATACGCAGCAGAAAAATGCTATAACCTGAAAATTATTCCCAGCTTTGATGATTCTATGATACTAGAAAAAATTAAGTTGCCAATTATATTGTCGCTAGTTCTCTGGTGCAACAGTCTTGTGGCTCAGGCCAATCAAGAACTGCAGCCAATAGCTGCTCCAATTCCTCCCGGAATGGAGACAGTGGAATTTTTTTCTCCCGCGGTAGGTCGAATGATGAAATTCGATGTGGTTCTGCCAGCAGACTACTATGAGGTTGAAAAGAATGAAACCCTTTACCCGGTACTCTATCTGCTACATGGATATATGCAAAACTATACTGTGTGGGGTAGGAACCTACCTGCGGCTTTTTACGCTCGAAATCTACAAGATTTAATTCTCGTTCTCCCAGATGGCGGTAACAGTTGGTATGTTAACTATGCCTCTAGTAAAAATGGTCAAAAGAATAATTGGGAAGATCATATTATTGAAGATGTTATTGGCTTTGTGGATACTAATTATCGCACCGAAGCAAGACGTGAAGGCAGAGCAGTTTCCGGTTTATCCATGGGCGGTTTCGGAGCCTATGCTCTAGGGCTGCGTCATCCTGATATGTTTGTTTCTATTGGCAGCACAAGTGGTGCCCTAGGCTACGCCAGAACAGCGGCTGCTGCACTTGAGGAAGGAATAGACCGACAGATGCGAGCTGTAGATATAGCACAGCAACAAAGAATTGCAGCCGCAGATGAATTCATTTCGGGAATTATCGATATTCCGGGCTTCAGTACTCAGTTGGAGCGTACTCCAAGTGGAATTGATTTTGAAAATGCAGCACAAGCGCTAGCCTATGACCCTTTTGCGATCATCTATAATGTTCCCAGAAGTTCGATTCCACATTTGTATC
>CAWKZI010000111.1:0-6951 GCA_963854365.1 Gammaproteobacteria bacterium | reverse complement strand
GCTTTCCACTCGGGCCTGGCGCCACAGTTGAATTTAGTCTCTAGCATTGAAGAGGGTCTGCTTATGATCGTTATACTTTCAAAAAAATTGAAAGCAGCGTTAACAATAATTTGGTTAACATTTTTTTCCGTTACTGCAACATCACAAGAAATTGAATTTCCTGACTCCTTTAATGAGCCGATGGAATTATTCTCCAGTGCTATGGGGGAATTTCATTTCGAGATCTCTTCAAGCAATGAAGAAGCGCAGAAGTATTTCAATCAGGGGTGGCAGCTAATGTATGCGTTTGCCAAAGATGATGCCGCTCGCTCATTTCAGGCTTCGCATTTAGCAGATCCAGACTGTGCTATTTGTTATTGGGGAGAAGCCTGGAGCTGGGGGTCATATTTAAATGGCGCAATGACAACCGCACAATCTCCACGCGCATATGCAGCAATGCAACAAGCTCTAGCCCGTATAAATAGTGCCACGCCGAAAGAGGCCGACATGATTCGAAGTTTGACTGCGCGGTACATTGTAGACTTCAAGCCAGAGAATCGCCGGGTGCAGGATCAGGCCTATGCAAATGAAATGGCAAAGCTAACAAAAAAATACCCTGACGATTTAGAAATAATGACTCTCTATGGTGACTCTTTATTCTTATTGGAAGAGCGCCGCGGGTACAGAGACTTAGAAGATCCAAATGTAATTAGACTTCACGGGGTTCTGCTGAGTGTCTTAGAAAAAGACATCAGGCACCCTGGCGCATGCCATTTATTAGTTCATGCCACAGAATCGACTCCAACACCAGAGCTCGCCGCTCCATGTGCCAGATATCTGGGTAATTCAATACCTGGTGCAAGCCATATCAATCATATGCCCAGTCACACCTGGAATGAAATGGGTTTGTGGCATGACGCTGTACGAGCCAATACTTTGGCATGGCAATCAGATCAGAAGGCAGCCTATGGTGAAGGCTTTGCGATTTACCCGACTCACAATCTAACGATGCTTTATTATGCAGCTGCCATGGGCGGAGAGAGCGCCACTTCCATACAGGCAGCTAAAGACCTCGCCAAGCTGAATAATAATACAGCCATGCATGCAATGGCTTTAGTACGCTTTGGACGTTTTGACGAAATGCTAGATATTGATAAAGCTCCCAATGGTGAAATCAACATTGCTATGTACGAATTTTCTCGGGCGTACGCAAACCTTAAGAATGACGATATCGATAAGGCAAGAGAAACCTTAATAAAACTTCAAAAACAAACTGAAACCAGCACCGCACGTTTTCGCTTCCATGATGGGAAGGATATTCTCGGAACGCTTGCAGGAATTCTCGAAGGCGAACTCGCGTGGACTGAAGGTAATATAGAAGCCGCCGCAGAAGCCTTTCGACTGGCGACAGATTATTACGACAACCTGAATTATGATGAGCCGGAACCATTGCCATTTTCGCCTCGGCACTGGCTCGGTGCTGCTTATATGGAGTTAGGTGCTTACGACAATGCTGTTGACGTCTATCGTAAGGACTTAGCGGACCACCCCCATAATATTTGGGCGCTCACCGGGTTGCAGAGAGCAATGGCCATGCTGGGGAAATCTGAATCGTTGATCAACAGAGACTTATCGGAAGCTACTGTCTATGCTGATGTTTGGTTGCCCAACACCAAATTCTAATAAACTTAAATAAATTGAACTGTTCACCTATGCTCGACAACGTAAGAAAGAACACTCAATATTGGGGCAGGTACACCTGCCCTTCAATATAATTTATTGTGTAAAACATCATCTTATTAACTGGGTCTCACTTGAAAAATCCACTCGCAATTAAGTTTACTAACCTTTACCTATTGTTGATTATTCCTACATTCACTATGTTCGCCAGCGTGCACGCTGGAACCAGTCAGGCTGTTCCAACTGAGGGCAGCTTAATTTGGGACCTATCAATAGCCACCATTGTGCTCCTTGCCACTCTTGCGAGCGCAGTACTGCCTATTGCAGCTATACGGCAATGGCCAAAGAAATGGCGTTTTTCAGCTCTATTTCCCCTAATAGTATTAGTTTTATGGTTAGGCCTAATTGGAATTTCAAAAGCCGTGGATAGCAGTTCACACATGCTTTGGCCATTCGAGGTATTCTCTTGGGCCATGCTCAATATGATTTATATGGTCAGCTTAATGACTATAAAGAGGATTATTGAAAAAGCTGATGAAAAAAAACACCTATCAGATTGAATTGGCTCAAACCGATGCATCATTTGACGCCCTAACCTGAGCCTGCTGCTTGAATAGCTCCCATGCCTCAAACCCGCCATCAATACTAAAGGCTTGTTTAAATCCTTGGTCGGCAAAAAAAGCCGCCGCGCTTTGACTCATATTGCCGTGGTAGCAATAAACCAATAGCGGTGCTTCCAAGTTTCCTTGTTCGAGAAATTCTGGCAAATTGGAATTATGCAGATGCACTGCAGAATCGATATGCTTCGTCTCGAACGACTCATCATCTCGTATATCTGCAATTTGCACTGTACCAGGGTTTTCCCGAATGAGTTCAACTGCCTCTTCCACGCTAATACGAGTGAAATTCATATTCTTGCTCCGCCCTTCGTTGAAGTCCTATAACAGTTAATTACCTTGGGATTGTGCAAACAACCCAAGCCCTGATCTATACTTCAAATTTTTCTGACACCGATGGTTCAATATAAAACTTCTAGGTGTCTCTAAAATCTACCTAGACCTTAATTTATTCTCCAACTCTCTACAAAATCAAAATGCTACAATACTGACGGCTAAAAAACCCAACGTAGCAATTGCACCGCTAATTAGCGCGTAAGGAAGTTGAGTCCTAACATGATCTATATGATCAGTTGCAGATGCCATTGATGCAACTACTGTAGTATCGCTTATCGGTGATGCGTGATCTCCAAAAACAGATCCAGACAGCACAGCTGCTAAAAACAAAGAGGGTGATAAATCTAAGGACAGAGCGATTTGAATCGTTAACGGTATCATTATCGCAAATGTTCCCCAGCTAGACCCTATTGAGAATGCGATAAAGCCTGAACAAAGAAACAATAGGGGAAGTAACAGCGCGCTGGGAATTGACTCCTGTACTATCCCGGCAACAAAGACGCCTGTACCAAGAAGATTAGCAACATCCCCAAGGGCCAAGGCGAACAAGAGGATCATCGCCACTGGCAACAACCCGCCAGCACCCTTCAAGAATACTTGCATTAACTTATCAATGCTCGCGCGTTTTTTTTCTAGGATCAATATCCAAGCAGTAAATAACGCTAACAAAACTGACCACAGCACTGATGTAGACCCTGACCCAGCGGCTATATCCCCACTGCCAGTTATGAGAAGAAAGCTTGGCATTCCGATCACCATAACCAATATTGGGACCAGCATAAACCGTGCCCGATCTTCTTCTTTTGTTTCTTGTTCTTGGGAGAGGATTGAAGGGTCAACCATCGGAGTTGCATTGGGCCATAAAAATTCCCCTCGTTCTGTCCTCTCCTGGGCAGACTTCATTGGCCCGATATCAATGTTCTTCCATACCACGATTGCCGCGACCACAATTGCGCTTATAGGATAGAAATTGAACGGTATTGCTAACATAAAGACAGAGATCGGTTCGTCGATTTTAGCAGAGCTCAATAAGCTTAAAATTACTGCGCCCCATGCATTCAAGGGAATCATGATACAAATCGGCGCTGAAGTAGAATCAATTATATAAGCAAGCTTCTCCCGAGAAATTTTGTAGCGATCGAACAAGGGGCGTGATATTGCTCCTGCCACTAGCAGAGTTATGTTGGACTCAATAAAAATAAATATACCGATGCAATAGGCGAGCCACTTTGCCCTCCCCGCATTGTTCACCCAACTGCGGTTCTCCAACAAATGAATAAACCCTCTGACCCCGCCGGCATGCTCTATGGTAGCAATCAGCCCTCCGACGACAATAGTAAAGACAATAACCCGAGTGTCTCCGGCATCATTAAAAACAAAGATAATGCCCTCTATGGCCAAGCCAATTCCAGCAATTGGGTTTACCTCCCCTAACAAGCAGTAGCCGATCCAGATCCCAACACTAAGGGAAAGGATTACTTGTCTGCTGATAATCGCGAGGATAATTGCCAGCAGAGGTGGCAGAACTGACATCCAGTTTGGTTCAATCACGTAGGTTCTCGCTATCGTTGTTCAGAATATCGAATTCTAGGCAGTATAGAGACTTAAGCTCGGTATCGGTAGCAGGGAAGCTTGATGAAAGCAGAGGCTCTAAATCAAACAGTTACTGATAGCCGCAGGTCGACCTTTTAACAAAGTGAGTGAAGCCTAAAGAATTTTGAGGTCAGAGCCTCTTATTATGTTCTGGCAAATACTTCAAATACGCTAGCCTTTGTTTCCTTTTTTTTATAAGACCTCCACTTAAAAAACTTGTTTGATTAAAACTATGCTAGATAGAGAATTTCAGATTCGTTAGTATCAATGATCAATTATTTTAGAGGGGTGTAGAAGACATGAAAGCTGTAGGAATTATGGTGCATGGTGGACCGGAAGCTCTGGAAGTATTGGATGTACCAGAAGTTTATGCCGGCCCAGGAGAAATACGTATCAGGAGTCAGGCTTCAGCAGTGAATCCTACCGACATTATTGTGCGAAATGGTATGAGAGCAGAACTACAGAAGAAATACCCACCCCCATACGTTCCAGGAATGGACTTAGCAGGTATTGTTGATCAGGTGGGTGAAGGGGTTTCGACAGGTATTGAGGTTGGTGACAGCGTTATAGCGATGGTCGTACCAAAATCTATTCATGGCGCTTACAGAGAGCAAATTGTTTTAGACCAACGAGCGGTAGTGAAATCGCCCGAACACGCGTCATATCTCGAAGCATGCACACTTCCTATGAACAGCTTGACCGCAAGGTTGTCGCTAGATCTACTCGAACTCAAACCCGGCCAGGTGCTCGCGGTAACAGGAGGCCCTGGTGCTTACGGTGGTTATGTTATTCAGCTGGCGAAGGCTGAAGGCTTGACTGTGATAGCTGACTCATCAGAAGGTGACGAAGAATTAATCAGCTCTTTAGGCGCAGACATTATTATCGCTAGAGGAGAGAATTACGAAGAAAAAATTAGAGAACACTTTCCTGACGGAGTTGATGGGGTAGCCGATGGCGCTCTCTTAAATAAAGATGCAATCGGCGCAGTCAAAGACGGTGGATCTTTTACTGCAATTCGAGGCTTCAAAGGATCACCACAGCGCGGCATAAGATTTACAGCAACATGGGTTACTACTTATGATCGTGAATATGAAAAACTAGAACGACTTCGACAACAAACTGAAAAAGGAGAGTTGACCCTTAGGGTTGCTGATACAGTCTCTCCGACGAATGCGGCTCAAGCGCACAGCAGGCTAGAGGCAGGAGGGACTAGAGGAAGAATGGTGATCGACTGGGAATAGGAGTAAGAGACTCAATAGTTGGAGGCTGAAATATATGCAAATAGAACTACGGTTATTGCAAATAAATTAATTGCCATTTTTTTTGCACATGGGCTAATATTTTTAAAAAAAGTTTCTAAACAGAAGCGGTTAATCCGAGTTAATGTTTGGTGAAAAATTCTTAAGGCTAATCGCTATTGAACTCATAACTCCTAGGCACTACACTATTTCCAGCACGATCGGTGATAGCCCCATCTGAAAAAACTAGTGAATAATCCTGACCGCTGTTAAGCATGAATCCAGTGTTTATCTTTAACAGGTAGCCTGAAATTTCTAAGCAGAGGCTGGTATTTGGCTTTCCCTTGCAGTCGCCTAAAGATACTTCAGACAGGCGGTTAGTTTGCATCGATATGAGCTGTGTTCCATCCGCATCGTTTATCACAACATAACCCTTACCTAGATTTATCTTTTCGTCGAACCTTACTTTAATGCGCTGCTCTAGTTCATCCTGTTCTATCTCCACAGCATTACCGTTTGTTAAAATAACTTCAGGAGCCTTGGTATCGGCTAGGTCGTTGAGTGGCTCAAATACAACGCCCACTGTACGCCAAGTAGATCCACCTTCTGTGTAAGGTGCTTTGTATTGGACCCAGCTGCCGTTATACAGCTCTTGGTATCGATAACATTTCCTAATATCAGTGTAGTCCTCTCCGGCGATGCCATCAACCGTCACTAATTTATAACTTATGCAATCAAAGTCATTCTGCGGGCCAAGGCGGAGAAGGTATTTAGCATTTGGGTCCGTGGCGCCGTATGTGTCTGCGACCAGCGTGGGGTCATCCGTAATTGTTGATTCGGGCAGCCAACCATGAATGAAGACCCTATTCCAAATAGGGTACTGATCTACCTTACCCTGGTTCATAACGCCATAGAGAAGATCGCCATTATCATGTCCTCTTTGTCCGAATGCGTGGATAGCTTCGTGTATTGTTACGTATGCATTAGTGGCCGCAAGGGACTCTGCAGTGTTGGTTTCGGGGTTCACATCACTGTAATCATTATAAAAGCAGATAACCTCATAGTCATCTGTTGCACGCTGCTTTTCTTTGGAAGTCGGATAAATCTGCGGGCCTGCGTATCCAGTTCCCGGGAATGGTTGTCCATCAGACTGTGTGATTCCCAAGTTTTTACAGCTGGCCATTGCAGCACTTGCGTCGTATTTGTCCGTGCTGGATAAAATAACGCCTGTGGCTTTAAAGTTTGATTCATTTAGCCCTTCTGGGAGTCGTACACTAGATATCAAAACCTCTGCGGCAGTGCCTCTATAACGCAGAACTATTGGGTCTACCCACCTGTCATAGTGGGCCGCGCCAAGCTCGGTTTCTTGCCACCCTGCTGAAGCTCCTTTTTTGTTGTCTACTACCCACTGCCTTAGCGATTGCAAGACAGAGATCTCTTCATCAGTGGGATTTATTAGAATATCGCCTGAAGCAGCATCCCTTTCTTTATAGGAAGCCCAGGGATCC
>CAWKZI010000110.1:0-6975 GCA_963854365.1 Gammaproteobacteria bacterium | reverse complement strand
CTGCAGTCGTGACAATTCTAATTCCAACTGCTTTGGGGGGCCTCATCGGAGCTCTAGGGGCTGCTTTATTGCCAAACCTCTATTTAAAACCAATATTACTTGGCACCATTTTAGTCATAGCTCTAATGATTTTGTTAAAGCCCGATATTATCGCTCCCCCGCCTGGCACTGCAGCACTTTCCCCTAAAACAAATCGTCGCGCTTGGTGGGGCCTCTTTGCTGCAGGAATCTATGGCGGGTTTATACAAGCTGGCGTCGGTTTTATTCTATTAGCTGCCCTAGCTGGAGGGCTACGTTATGATTTGCTCCGCGCCAATGCACTAAAAATGACTTGCGCTTTGGCATTCACCACAGTGTCTTTAATAATTTTCATCATCTTTGATCAAGTCATGTGGGTACCAGGGCTGATTCTGGCGGTCGGTTCTATGACTGGCGCACACTTGGCAGTAAAGGTGGCAGTTAAAGCATCGCCTGATAGTATTAAGTGGTTTTTGTTTTTAATGACGCTTTGCGCCGTTTTTGCGGGTTTCTATTTCTGAAAGATTTCATTAAAGAATATCCTTACTCTCTTGAATTAGAATAAGGGATTTTTTTAAGTATTAGTTAGCAAATAAAATACTTAATCAACCTTAGAATCCACAACCTGAACCATTTCGAAGTCAGCCTGAGCTCGAACGTTTGCTAACACGGAGTCAAAAGTCTGGTAGATTGCTAATTTTTATACCTTCCTCATTTAGATCTTCTCATTAAGTTACAAGATTCTAACGCCGAATTAAGATGGTTTTATTTAAAGAATTTCCATAGAATCTTCACTAACAAGTTTTGTTAGGTTGATAATTTAGCAAAAACAAGCTTAAGTAAACTTGTGCTTTTCGATATGAACATGCAATTCTGAATTTAGCAGACGAAAATTTACACGAAAGGAACATGTCCTAAAGTGCAGATTTTCACTGCTCAGACAGTAGTGTATTTTACGCCACCTAATAAAAACAAGAGTAAAAACATGTTTAAAAAACCAATATTCATCGCTGCCATTTTGACTTTGTTAGCGTCCGCCCCACTCTATTTTCTAAGCCAGGGGCAATTCCAATTAACAATCGACAACCTTCCAATAATCACTCTTTCACTTTTTGTGATCATCTTGATTGCTGCATTCTGGGGGAATCGAGGGTCAGACGACTACATTGACGACTATATCTTTGACGACTCTGCTAGCAGAGAGTCGGGCAGCGTGAAGTGGTTTAATGCTAATAAGGGGTTTGGCTTTATTACCAGAGACAGTGGAGACGATGTGTTCGTGCATTTTCGCTCCATTAGAGGAAAAGGACACCGGGTATTGCGTGATGGTCAGCGAGTCGAATTCTCTGTTAGTCAAGGTGATAAAGGCCTTCAAGCAGACGATGTTGTTGCTCGTACTTGATAGTTAATATATTTCCATTTAAGGGGTTTTTACTGCTGCTTAACTATTGGCCCTTGCATCGATGAGTAAACCGAAGCTAACAGAACTAGCGAACTCAGTAATGCGGAGGCTTCTCTTGGCCCGCATCACCATCAAAGCTAGCTTGGGTTTTCTCTACTGTATCTTCGAGTTGCCCTTTCAATCCTTTAACTTCAAGCACAAGCGCTTCAATTAGACGCTGTTGCCTTACAATTGCTTCATTAAGCTGCTGCAATGTATCTTCTTGAAAACTAAATTTTGTTTCCAATTCAATAATTTTTTCATCCATAATCGTAATCCTAATTTTCAGAAAAACCCAATATCCTGTTCCTTCGGTAGTTAAATCTAGATAGTTCAAAGGTCATCAAGGCGTAAACTTAGAGCAAAGACATAGTTTCAAATTTTGACACTAAGTTCTAGCCTTGGGAAAGAGACAATAGTCTAATGGGAATTGGTTTATCTATACATTATAAATGTTGGCTAATCGATTAGCCCTGCAGACAGACAAAACCCAGTTAAATCAACATAGCCAAGATCGTGAGTAATACAAAGGATGCATCAATGAATGAGAAAGCACCAATCAATTGGACCAATATGCTGTTGTTTAGCCTAACGCCAGCATTTGCAGTGACCCTAGTACCTCTCTACGGATATTTTTTTGGTTACGACATTTATGAATGGGTAATTTTTGTACTACTCATGGCTTTTTGTGGCATGTCTATCACGGCCGGTTACCATAGGCTTTGGTCCCACAAAGCCTATGGTGCCCATCCTATCCTGCGAGTCATCTTTGCTATTGGTGGAGCCTGCGCTCTGCAGAATGATGTGCTGCATTGGGCATCGGATCATCGCCGACATCATCAACATGTAGATGATAATGCTAAAGACCCTTATTCAGCCGGTCGTGGTTTTTGGTTTTCTCATATTGGCTGGATCTTGAGAGACTATGAAAGTGCCCCCATTGATTTTTCTAATGTCCAAGACTTGCAGCGCGACCCAATTGTAATGTGGCAACATCGCAATTATCTCAACCTTGTGCTGCTTAGTAATATTGCACTCCCAGCTCTCCTGGGTTTCATGCATGGCGACATAATTGCTGGATTGTTATTGAGCGGTCTACTGCGGCTCGTGCTTAGCCAACACGCTACTTATTTAATTAATTCTCTTGCACATATATGGGGACAGCAACCCTACAGTGATAAGTGCTCAGCTCGAGACAACACCCTTTTGGCACTAATAACTTATGGCGAGGGGTATCACAATTATCATCATACCTTTCAATGGGATTATAGAAATGGAGTAAAGTGGTGGCATTATGACCCAACCAAATGGATGATAAACCTTTGCTCCAAAATTGGTTTAACGCACAACCTCAAACGGTGCTCTCTAGCGCAAATTGAAAAAGCTAAATTAGACCTGCAATACCGCTTAGCAGCACAGACATGCGAAAAATTTAACCTACCACTAAATTGGCAAGAAAAGCTCGAACAGGAATACGAACAATTCTTACAAACTCTGCAGCTTTGGACGGAGCATAGACAAGCTTGGTACGAAGCAAAAGGCAAACAATTACAGGAAACTCTTGATCAGTGGGATCAGCTCCAGCTGAGAGACAAGTATAGAGAAATTCATTTTCAGTTGAAGATCCAACGAAGGCGCTGGCACCTATTGGTCCGAAACCTTCCCACACCGACTGCTAACCTTGGATAGGCAGTAGATATTCTTTGTAGACGATAATCAAGTTCCTGCGCTATAGTAAATGAAAGCAGTAGTTTATATATGAAATAAAATTGCAGTTTACTGAGCCAACGCCCTCAGGGAGTTGTTCTCGAAAAACGAGATTTCCTTAAAGGAATAGTTATGAAAAGCATAAAAATTGTGGTCAATCTCTCTAAATCAATTTTCGCTGTGACATTGGTGCTTATCGGGTTCAATTCTTCCGCGGTTGAAGAAGGGGAAGTTTTGCCTGACTTCGCCTTACCTTCAATCTATGAAGGTAAGGCCGAAATCACATCAGCCAGCCTGGAAGGTAAAACAATTTATCTTGATTTTTGGGCATCTTGGTGCGCGCCCTGTATCCAATCTCTTCCTCTGTATAATGAAATGTATCAAAAGTATAAAGATCAAGGCTTGGAAGTAGTCGCAATTAATCTTGATAATCCGATCGAAGATGGTTTGGATTTTTTATTGGATACGCCACTTGATTTTTTAATCCCTTCTGATCCAGAAGGTGGTTCTGCTGAACTATTTGAAGTCATTGGTATGCCTACATCCTATTTGATCGCACCAAATGGTGAAGTCAAGCTTGTACACGTGGGCTTCCGAGATGGCGATATGGAAATTATTGAAGACGAGGTTCAGAAAACACTCGCGGAAAATTAACTAAACCTCCAATTTGGGTTTAATGATGTGCAATGTCAAAGTAATCCTGTTCTTAGCCCCCTAACCGAATACCAATCCAGCGACTACCGCCTGTCAGCATTTGGAGCTATTAGTGGCGGAATTAACTTCATTCTCGACCTGGGCAAGTGGACGGCCACCCTCAGTACCGAACGATATATTGCAAAGAAAAAGTATTCAGCATATAAAGTGTCGCTACCTAGTGCGGAGCTGGTTAAATACAATCGCGTCTCACTGGGATTCGACTATTCGTTTTGACTAATTCTACAGCAGATTATGAACCCAACTCTTAAACGTTTTTCAATTAAAGCCATGGGAAGTTTTTGTGAAGTGCAAATATTCGATGAATCCCGAATAAATGCCAAGAACATAACCCGAAAACTCTCCTCTGAAATAAATCGCCTTGAAAGCAAATTTTCCCGCTATCGTTCCAATAGCTTTGTCTCAGAAATAAATTTTTCTGCCGGAAATCGTATGGGCGTGCGGATTGACTCTGAAACACAGAAGTTATTCGAGCACGCGCAATCTTGCTATGAACAAAGTGATGGCCTATTTGATATTACCGCGGGTGTTCTCAATCAAGCTTGGGATTTCAAGTCCGGTCGTATCCCTGATCAGTCAGAAATTAACGAACTGCTTGAGCATGTAGGCCTTAATCGGCTGTCCTGGAGAAAATCTAGGCTAATGTTGCCGGCAAAAATGCAAATAGACTTCGGCGGTATTGTAAAAGAATACGCCGCTGATACAGTTGCAAATTTGGCACGCCGGCTCGGCGTTAAGCATGGCTTGATAAATATGGGTGGGGATTTTGCTGTCATCGGCCCGCAGCCTGGAGATATACCTTGGCCAATTGGTGTAGCCGACCCTAAAGGTGACGGATCGCTAATGGCGAAAATTGACATTATGGATGGCGGTCTTGCCT
Organism: Gammaproteobacteria bacterium; assembly: GCA_963854365.1. Classification (GTDB taxonomy): domain Bacteria; phylum Pseudomonadota; class Gammaproteobacteria; order Pseudomonadales; family Pseudohongiellaceae; genus UBA9145. Next base: position 2,215 of record CAWKZI010000110.1, on the reverse strand, counting down.
CCAGTGGTGATTATGAAAGGTTTTTTGTTCATGAAGGCAAACGTTACAGCCATATTCTCAACCCCAAAACAGGTTGGCCAAGCTCAGGGCTAAGAGCTGTAAGCATAGCAGGCAACCTCTGCACAGTAGCAGGATCGATCGCTACCATTGCTATGCTTAAGGATGAAGCCGGAGGGGTCGATTGGTTGCAACAATCTGAGCTGGCTCATGTCTATATGAATAGTGCAGAAGAAGTTATAGGCACCGGATTAGAGTCTATTGAACCAAAATAAGAGGTAGCTCATCTAGCGCAGACAGTTGTTCTCTCAGTTCCAATATATGCTCTGCCCAATAGCGCTCCGTGTTAAACCAAGGGAAACTCAAGGGAAATGCCGGGTCTTCCCAGCGTCGAGCTAACCACGCGGCATAGTGCATTAATCGTAAAGTACGCAACGATTCTACCAATACCAGTTCTGAAGCTTTGAAATCATGAAACTCATTATAGCCTTCCGTCAGCTCAAGTAGCTGTGCCTGACGCTGGTCGCGTTCTCCGGAAAGCATCATCCATAAATCCTGTATTGCAGGACCAGTCATAGTGTCATCAAAATCGACAAAATTTGGAGTGCCTCCTTTCCATAATACGTTCCCTGGGTGGCAGTCACCATGGATACGCAGCATATCGATTTCACCATGCTCTCGCATACGTCCATCAATTCTAGAAAGTAAATCCTGAGAAAGAGAATCGTAAGCTTGCACTAGGTCATTTGGCAAAAAGTCGTTTGATAGTATAAATTCTCTACTCTGAATACCAAATTTATCCACCGAAAATTTTGTCCGGTATTTAAACTTACTCATGGCACCTACGGCATGAATACGGCCAACAAATCTACCCATAACTAATAGATTATCAAGATTATCTAGCTCAGGCGGCCTACCAATAAAATGTGGGAATACTGCAAACTGAAAATTCTCAAACTGAGAAATTGAACCAATTCCGGAAAATTCCATTGGAGCTATAACTGGTATTTCCAATCCTGCCAGCTCTTTTGTAAATTCGTGCTCTTCGATGATTTGAGCATCCGTCCAGCGATCGGGTCGGTAAAACTTTACGATTATTGCAGGACCATCATGAATTCCTACTTGATAGACACGATTTTCGTAACTATTAAGAGCAAAAATACTCGCATTGGGATCGAAGCCAAGACTCTCCACTGCTCCAAGAACGGTTTCAGGACGCAGATCTGCGTAGGGGTGCGAAGATAAACTCACAAAATAGCTCTCAACGAAATTTGAGATGCAATGGTAATCAAGCGTTGAGAATCAAAAATTTTAAGAATCCTTGATATCAGCTTTGCCACCATTGAGTGATACAGGGAAAGGGGTGATATTGTCTCCACTGCTAATCTTACTTACACCACTTTTCTCTACTTCATCGATACGAATAATGGCTTGAATGGGAATAAAACTTCGTTTAACTCCATTAAATTCCGCTTTAAGCTTCTCTTCAACAGGGTCTACGACCAGTTGTGAGCGCTCATCGAAGACATAATCTTCTATTTCTATAAACCCATAGAGATCGCTCTGATATACCTGTTTTACAAATACTTCATAGACCTTGCCTTTATTAAGAAAGGTTATTTTGTATATTTCAGCAGAATTTACCATTAAAATCAGTCTCTTATAATAAAGTAGGTTGAAGAAATTAAAAGCTAAGGCACTATACTAAAGTTAGCTTTAGCAACATTGTTATTAGCGTAACGTTAATATTAGGATAATTCGATGTATTTCAAGTCATTATGGGATAATTCTTGATTAAACGACGGTGGTATTTACTGTTATAATTCGCTCGTTTTTCGGAGCCCTCCATCCGTAATCTTAGTCAAGTAGGAACAGTAGTGAAACTTAGCTCAGAAAATCAAACCATAACTAAAACCGCTTCAGCGCCAAAAGCCAAGAAAGTCTTTATCAAGACCCATGGCTGCCAGATGAACGAGTATGACTCTGCGCGCATGCTGGATTTACTTAAAGATTCTGATGGTGCAACTTTAGTAGATGAAGCCAGTAAAGCAGACCTCTTGCTACTAAACACCTGTTCAATTAGAGAGAAAGCTCAAGAAAAGGTTTTCCACCAACTTGGTCGTTGGCGGGAATTGAAAAAGCTTAACCCCGATCTAAAGATCGCGGTTGGGGGCTGTGTCGCCAGCCAAGAAGGGGCAGCAATAGTAAAAAGAGCACC
>CAWKZI010000109.1:0-7004 GCA_963854365.1 Gammaproteobacteria bacterium | reverse complement strand
TGTTTGGATGATTCAAAATCCAAAGCAACGACGATCTTCTTTTCCAAGTTTCCTACCTCTACTGCTATCTTATCTAAAAAATGGAATTATTTATAACGGAGGGCTTGATTTAATCAACTTCAATATATTGCTGCACCCAGGCATTAAATGGCTATAAATAAAGTTAAGTAAATACTCACGCGTACAATGCTTATTGAAGATCCTTTATGGATATTGCACGAAGCTTAATCACTTCTTGCTGCGAATTAACCAGTTGTTTTTGCAAACGCTTGATTTCTGATTTAGATCTAAAATTTCGCCAAATCCCTAGACCTAGGCCAAGGCCGAGAAATCCACCTACCACGAAAGCTGCGATTATCCAGGCCGAAACTGGAACTTCTTGGAATTCCCAACTCCCAAAAGAGATTTTGACTGGGGTTGAGTTAATATAGGAGAAGGTAATCGCGGCAATAAACACCAAAATTATAAACAAACCCGAAAGTAGCCGGACTAGCTTTTTCATTTCAGACCATCAGTTAAACCGAAAAAAAACGGCATAACCCTCGGGGCTATGCCGTTTATAAATTTTGCCCCAGAAAAGTAGCTTAAAATAGCTGATCAGTGTTCAGGCTATTGTTAACCCTATCTCTCAATTCTTTACCTGGTTTAAAGTGCGGCACATATTTACCACTTAAAACTACTGGAGTACCTGTTTTTGGATTCCGTCCGATTCGAGGCACCCTATAATGAAGAGAAAAACTACCAAATCCACGAATTTCAATTCTTCCACCTTCAGCCAAAACCGTAGACATGTACTCAAGGACCGCTTTGACCGTCAATTCTACATCCTTCGATGAGAGCTGTGTTTGCTTGCCAGCAATGCGGTCTATAAGTTCAGACTTAGTCATATTTTCCCCTGCTCTATTGTTCCTCAACCACGTTAGAAGACGTTGTAAAGGCTCAGGTTTTTATAGCCTACCATAAAATAATGATTAGGTTTACAGCTAGTTCTTATCCATTTCCGCTTTAATTAAATCACCAATCGTTCCAGGAGATGCATCTGCAGCGTCTGCCTTCTTGTGGTCTTGAATTGCAGATTTTTCATCGTCAACCTCAATTGCTTTGACTGAAAGACTTAGAGTGCGATTCTTGCGGTCGATGGAAATGATTTTGACTTCAATCTCATCTCCTTCATTAAGAACATTCCGCGCATCTTCCACTTTATCTCTACTAAGTTCTGATGAGCGTAGGACACCATCAACACCTTCTTTAAGAGTAATAGTCGCTGATTTTGCATCCAATCCTGAAATAATGCCTTTTACAATACTACCTTTCTCAAATTCTGAAACATAGTTCATAAATGGGTCATCTTCTAATTGCTTTACCCCAAGGGAAATTCGTTCGCGCTCTGGGTCGATAGATAGAATAACAGTTTCAATTTCATCGCCTTTCTTATATTCACGAACCGCTTCTTCACCGGGCTCATCCCAGGAAATATCAGACAAATGAACCAATCCATCAATGTTCCCATTCAAGCCGATAAAAATACCAAAATCAGTAATGGACTTAATACTTCCAGCGATTTTGTCGCCCTTCTTAAAGTTTTCAGCGAACCCATCCCATGGATTCTGGAAACACTGTTTTATACCCAATGAAATTCTGCGTCGCTCTTCGTCAATGTCAAGAATCATGACGTCGACTTCATCGCCAAGCTGCACAACTTTTGAAGGGTGAATGTTTTTGTTAGTCCAATCCATTTCTGATACGTGGACAAGACCTTCAACACCTTCTTCCAACTCAGCGAAACAGCCGTAATCAGTTAGATTCGTGACAACTGCTTTAACCTGAACATTTTGAGGATAACGAGCCTTAATAGCCACCCAAGGATCTTCACCAAGTTGTTTCAAACCCAGTGAAACTCGGTTTCGGTCACGGTCGTACTTAAGTATCTTTACATCGATCTCATCACCAACATTGACGATTTCACTAGGATGTTTAATACGTTTCCAGGACATGTCTGTGATGTGTAGAAGACCATCAACACCACCTAAGTCTACGAAAGCACCATAATCAGTCAGGTTCTTAACAATGCCTTTTACTGACATACCTTCTTGTAATTTTTCTAATAGCGCTTCGCGTTCTTCTGTACTAACCGATTCCAGCACGGCACGGCGAGAAACAACTACATTATTTCGTTTGCGATCCAGCTTAATTAACCTAAATTCAAGCTCCTGTCCTTCTAGGTGCAGCGTGTCGCGAACCGGTCGTACATCGACCAATGATCCAGGCAAGAACGCTCTAATATCGTTCAAATCTACTGTAAAGCCACCTTTAACTTTGCCGTTAATAACTCCAGTCACAATATCGTTCTTCTCGTAGGCGGCTTCTAGTTCCATCCATGATTCAGCGCGCTTGGCTTTCTCACGGGAAAGACGAGTTTCGCCAAAACCATCTTCCACAGTTTCTAATGCGACTTTCACTTCGTCGCCAATTTCTAGAGCTAAATTGCCCTGTTCGTCAAGGAATTCTATTCGAGGAATTACGCCCTCAGATTTGAGTCCGGCGTGCACTGTGACCCAGTCTGAGTCAATTTCAATCACGATGCCGGTAACAATAGCACCTGGGGTCATATCTATTTCTATTAAGCTTTGTTCAAACAATTCTGCAAAATTTTCACTCATTTTTTATCCATATATTACAATAAGTTAAAGAACATATTTTATATGCTTTTAACTATCCGCAATCCAGCGTTCACGGGGTTATTTAAATTAACTTTCAACTTGCCTATACTGGTGATGCTTGCTGAAAACTGTTTCTTTTAAAATCAAGCTATTCCTAGCTCTTTATTACATTGCGACATTACCTTATTGACAACTTCATCAATACTCATATTAGTGGTGTCTAAGGCCGTGGCATCTTCCGCGGGCTTAAGCGGCGAAATTTCGCGCTGACTATCCCGCTTATCCCGCTCCGTTAGCTCTCGCAAAAGGTCGGGCAGGATAGCATCAATACCCTTACCTATCAACTGCTTATAACGCCTTTGAGCACGCTCTTCGGCGCTTGCCGTAAGGAAGATTTTCACAATAGCATCAGGGAAGACTACTGCTCCCATATCTCTTCCATCTGCTACTAAGCCAGGGGCTTTTCGGAAAGCCAATTGACGCTCAAAGAGAGCTTTTCTAGCAGCTGGAATAGCGCCAACTTTTGATGCCATTTGACTACCCAGATCGGTCCGAATCTCCAGACTCACATCTTCCCCGCTGAGAGCTACTGACTCAGACCCGGAGAGACCAAATTCGATATCCATCTGCAACGCTAAAGCAGTCAATCTGTCGGTATCTTCCAAACTCACACCCTCTTTCAAGGCCGCTATTCCCAGTATTCGATAAAGAACGCCACTATCCAAAAGAAAAAAACCCAACTTTTGAGCAACTTCTGCTGCTATTGTTCCCTTTCCAGAACCCGATGGTCCATCAATAGCTATTACTGGTATTTTATTCATAGACTAGTTGCAGCTTGCGTTGAATGGGTTTATCGGAACTTTTAATCCTAAGGAATCAGTTAGTGAGCATGCATATGTATAACTAGCGAGCTTTTCTAGTGGCTGCTGCCAATTTCAACTTTAATTAACGACTGCCTTTATTCTAAGACCAGCCTGTTGAGCAAGATCTACAAAGCCAGGAAATGATGTTGCAACGTTGGCACAATCATTTATCACTATCGCCTCTGTTGCGCGCAGAGAAGCTACCGCAAATGACATCGCGATACGATGATCACCCTTGCTTTCTATCCTCCCTCCACCAATAGCCCCGCCACAAACTCGAATACCATCGTCAAACACTTCGTTCTCAACACCCAGGATTGTTAGCCCAACAGACATAGCTTCGATTCGGTCACTCTCCTTAACTCTCAATTCTTCAGCACCGCGCAAAAACGTGTTCCCAGCAGCACAGGCTGCAGCCACAAAAATCACTGGGAATTCATCTATGCCGAGAGGTATCTGGCCTATTGGGATAGTAATGCCTTTTAGCTTGCTATATTTGACTCTAATATCTGCAACTGGCTCACCGCCAATTATCCTTTCGTTAACTAAGGATATATTAGCCCCCATTTCGCGCAGAATTAAAATGATTCCGATACGAGTCGGATTAATTCCAATATGCTCAAGCAGTAAATTTGAATGAGGAGTAATTGTAGCAGCCACAATAAAAAACGCTGCGGATGAAATATCGCCAGGTACTTCGATCTCTGTCGCCATCAAATCGTATCCACCAGTTAATGCACAGGCAGACCGATTTTGATCTCTCTCTATAGGATAACCAAATCCTTCGAGCATTCGTTCAGTATGATCCCTGCAAACTTCAGGCTCGATTACCTCGGTAACTCCTTCAGCATTTAACCCAGCAAGTAATAAGCAAGATTTAACTTGAGCGCTCGCTATCGGCATCTTGTAATTAATACCAGTCAATTTAGTGCCTGTTATTTTTAGCGGAGGAGTACCTCGTTCATTTGAATAAATTCTCGCGCCCATTTTGCTTAATGGATCAATTACTCTTTTCATTGGACGTTTAGAAAGAGACGTATCTCCAGTTAGCTCTGAGTCAAAATTCTGAGCCGCCAACAATCCAGCCAATAGACGCATTGCTGTCCCTGAATTTCCCATATAAAGCGATTTGCGTGGAGGCTGTAAGCCATGCATGCCTACACCATATATATGCAACTCTCCATCATCAGGCCCTACAATAGTTACACCCATTTCACGAAAAGCCGCTACAGTATTCAGGGAATCTTCTCCCTCGAGGAATCCTTTTACCCTAGTTACGCCAGACGCCAGTGCTCCGAGTATTATTGACCTATGAGAGATTGATTTATCGCCCGGTACGCGGAACTCGCCTGATACGCCAAGAGTTTCATCTTTTACGCCAGCACCCATCAAAAAATTAGTTTCCATAGTAGTCAAATCATCAATCTTCGATACGTCAAAATATTTACTCATGAATTTATCTCTAGATGCCTTTGCCCTTCCAAACACATTTATTAATTCATTCTGTCTTTTGCTATTTATTGCTTCTTTTAGGCTATTAATAGTAGTTATATAAGAATCTAGAACTTGCTCTATCGCTCTACTATTCGCAATAAAAATATCCGACCACATAGTTTCATCGCTAGAAGCTAACCTACTAAAATCAGCGAACCCTCCCGCAGCATAGCGGAAAATATCCTCACTTTGCTTCTGTCCAGCCAATGCATCAACAATCGCGTAAGCAAGCAAATGAGGCAAATGGCTTGTAGCTGCCAACACTTCATCATGTTTTTCTACCGCCATGCCTAGAACGTTAGCACCAGTGCACCTCCATAAGGCATGAATGGTATTAACCGCCCATGGACTATTCTGTTTAAGAGGAGTAAGAATAACATTCCGACCTTTAAATAATTCGGCAACGGATGCAGCGTAACCGCTCTTTTCAGAACCGGCAATTGGATGACCTGGAACAAATCTTTTAACGAACTCATCATCGAATTTTTTGAGCGGTTCCAACAAGTGGCCCTTTACGCTTGCGACATCGCTAACAATGGCATTAGGCTTTAAATGTTTGGCTAGGGCCGGTAAGATTTTTTCGATGCTGAGCGGAGGTACAGCCAAGATTATAATATCAGACAGAGGCACTAAGGATTCTAGCGTACCAGCTTTGTCTATTTTTTTTTCTTCCAAAGCAAGTTTAATTGCTTCTTCATTGGAATCTACAGCGTAAATTACTAGCTTTTGATCAAAAGCTTTTAGTGCGCGCGCCAAAGAACCACCTATCATTCCCAGCCCGAAAATCAGAATTTTTTTATTAGTCAATTGGTTCATGCATTAAGCGGTTACGCTTTTCTCCTGACCATTTAGGTTAGTTTCGCAAGAGGGTAAGATCCCAGCACTTTTACTTCCACCCCACAAAGATCAAGTCGCTGAAAAAGCTCTTTCACAGGCTCATCTTTTACATGACCTTCAAAATCAATAAAAAACACATACTCCCAAACCTCTACTTTTGAAGGGCGAGTCTCGATTTTTGTAAGACTAATTCCCAAGTTTTCAAATGGCTCTAGGATCCTAAACAGAGCTCCTGGTTTGTTATCTGCATAGATTATCAAGCTGGTTTTATCTTTCGTTGTTGAATTAGTTTCAGCCAGTGAAAGAATCAAGAATCTAGTTCTGTTGTGAAGCTGGTCTTGAATCCCAGCATGAGCAATTTTTAAGTTATAAATACTCGCCGCCATGTCTCCCGCAATAGCGGCAACAGTAAAGTCTTGTTGAGCGAGAGTTGCAGCTTCTGCATTACTGGAGGACTCGATTTGATCCACTCCTGGGAAATTACTCTTAATCCAATTACGACATTGTGCCAATGATTGCTTATGGGAAGCGATAGTTTGAATATTTGCAGTTTCCGCTCCGAAATTGATTAAAAAATTATGATCAACTGGGATAATTTCTTCGCCAATAACTTTTACGTTACTATCTAGCAGGCAATCTTGTGTATTGTTGATTGCTCCTTCAGTAGAGTTCTCCACTGGAACCACACCAAATTCTACATGCTTTTTTTCAACAGCAAAAAATACCTCATCGATAGTTGAAAATTCTTTGAGGCCTACATCTTCCCCAAAGTGTTTTAGAACGGCCAGTTGAGAATAAGTACCTTTAGGGCCTAGATATCCGACTGTAGTCGTACTACTCACAATTTTCGTCCTATGTAATGCGGTCGCTAGTTATTGAGGTTAATCAAGGTGAGTGCATTGGAGACCCGGAGGGTAATTGCTGTTGTAGTGATATCCCGACCAATCTCCTCAGGCGGGCATGTTTCTCTTTTTGACACTACCTTTGTCGACGTTGTTATTAATACTACCCTTAATTTTTATTTTAAATGATGTTTTAAGTTGTCTTACTTAGCTGTCAGTATTTGAATCATCATCGTCATTGGCACCCGCGCCTGAACTACCATCATCAGTCTTAGAGGCGACTACTTCTCGCTCTAAACCATTTATGG
>CAWKZI010000108.1:0-7021 GCA_963854365.1 Gammaproteobacteria bacterium | reverse complement strand
CATTAACGTGCTTAGACTGCGCCTTTAAGAGACATACCTGAAAACACCATTTTTTAGTAAAACTCATGAATTCTTATTAGAACTCAAAAAAAGAAAATGAACAGGTTGATAGATCGAGATGGCAGCGAAGTTATTGATGCTTATAGAAAGGGATTTTTACACACAGTAACGCGCGTAGTATTCGGGCGCATTAATGCGCGTATAGCCCAGGACTATTTTATGGATCGACAAAACAATTTTCGGGAGAATATTTGAAGATATTGCTCTCTACATACTCTTCATTTCCTCGTCCATCCAAATAGCGTAAGAAATATTGGTATTCTGCCGCTGGGAACGTTCCGCTTGGAAAATCACTTTCTTTGATTTGATTGTCAGAAATCGATAGTCGTTGTTGATCCACTAACCAATAGTGTTCCAGTATAGAATCAAATCCATCTAGATCACCAATATCACCATGTTTGAGACGTAACCGTTTTGATGGGAAATCAATGTTCCAAATTTCACACGTTACTGTCGGCGTTGTATCTCCGGTCCATTCGTTAAAATAAAACCGTGGCGTTCCAGTGGTCTCTACATTGATGTAGTTATGTTTGCGAGGCTCACCGAATAGAGTTTTGTACTTCTTAATATTTTTTCCCAACGGCTTTTTATAAAGGATTTGAGCCTCATTATCTTTTATCACCACATTAACCATGTATTCTTGTGAGCCCCCATCTAAGTATCGCGTATAGTGTTGTGTATCTGATAAGACGCCATTTTTAGATAGTTTCATGTACATTAGGTCAAAATTTCTTGCCCATACATTATCAACACCTTGTGCAGTTTCGCCAGCGTAATTTTGGAAGCCTAATAGGTAGTAATCATCATTATATTCCACAAGATGTTTAACGCCTGACATTCCCTTATAGTAAGCGTCTGCTTGAAACGCGCTAAATACTCCATTATTAGCAAAAGATTGCTCGGGTGTTCCATCAATGTTTAATTTTATGGCAGCACTTTGGGTCGTGAAAGTGCCCCATTCATATCCTAGTAGCATGACATGGTCATCACTAGTTTTGGTTATCCCTAGTAGCCGTTCTGTATCATCGTCCGCCCCGCCATCCCAAGCATAGACACCATTGTTACCTATATTTAGTAATGGTTGGTTGGTGTTTTTATCTAAAAATAGAGCAAATATATCAGTTGCCCCCCCATCTGGTTTGTCATGTCGATCACTATAGCCACCGACAACCCATGTATCGTTTATGACCACTGAGCCTACTGAAATATCTACACCTAGAACATACGTGCTCGCTATATCGTCACAATCAAAGAGTGCCGCTAAGATGCTACATTTAACCGTTAGAATGTCTCTCGTTTGGTCTAAAATTGAATCACCCGTGATATAGATCGTATGGTCTTCAATCGTCAGCGACTTCGCTTTATCATACGCCCCTTTACTTGGCCAAATATGCTCTTGAACAATTAAACCACTGTGATTAATTTCAAATAAAGCAAACGAAGAACTACTAGAAAACACCCTGTCAGCCAAGATAAACACTCTATTATCGGGCATCATGTTTATATCACGAGGAATATAATGGTCACCATTGGATGCCTGTAGCGTTAAAGAGCCGTCTTCAGCAAATGAGGTGTCCAAGGCTAATTGATCATTTAATTTCTCAATAACGCCTGTTCGGCTATTATCAAAATGCTTCTCTTTCCACTGCCATACATTGTTAGAATCATCGATTGTTGCCCCTAAGACACGCTCTAAGTTGTTTTTATATACATAGTCAAAAACAAGTGGAGCAGTCTCTTCCGTATACCCAGCAACTGACATATACGATGGGGTTCGAGGAGTTGGCGGTCTCGGTGCGGTATTAAGTAAGTGCGGGTCTTGGATATCAAACATGTAATTATTCTCATAATTACCAAAAGGATACAATCCACCACCCTTGCCCGAAGCTATAAGAATACCAACTATTTCGCCAGCGACATTAATCAGTGGCCCACCAGAATTACCCCCGGCAGAGACTCCCCAAAATACAGCTAAGCCTTTATCTGAAACCGTTGCTTTGATAGCAGATACCTGCCACCCACCGAGTCCCATAAATAGTTCACCCGGTTGACCAACCATAATACCAATATCGTCAACGTCCATTGGTACGGCAGATGCCTCTAACCATGGATAGCCGTTTGGCGCTGGTTCTAATAATTCGAGGATTGCTAAATCACCAAGTGGGTGAATATCCAGAACTCGCGCTTTCCTGGTTTCCTTTCCGGTAAATCCAACGGTTAAATTAGAGCGACCTTCAATCACGTGAGCCGCTGTTAACACAAGATTTTCACTAATTAATACGCCACTTCCATTAGGTATTCTTAGATCAGGATGGTTGTTTCCAGTTTGGTTGATAACGGGGTCAGTGTCTCTAGTCCAAATGGCTACAGTGGCTCTACGAGATTTTTCTATTATGGACTCTACCGTCTGTAGTTCACTATCAGTAAGCAAAGGGCGTTTTGGAGTGTCGGGTTTGTTTTCTGGCAACGGCGGGGCCGTTATTAGTTCAGGTTCAATCCCATAGTTATTGAGAAATGCCTTGATTAGCGTTAGCGATAAACCATAACTACCGCATTTGTTTTCTAGATTCCATACCACATTGTGAATTTTAGCATCAGCGACGAAGTATGGAGTGTTACGGCATGCTCCAGCGAAACTATTAACCGACAGTATCTCGCCTTGGTTATTGAACATGCCGCCCCCAGAATACCCTCCAGCAATATGGATATCGAATTCTGAAAACGTGGTCCCGTCATTATCAAATTTGTTGTAGGTTTTCCCGAATGAGACCGCGCGGCTTAATCCCATTTCTAAGGCATAACCTGGGTTGCCAACTGTGAATACTTCAGAGCCTGTTTCAGGGGTTTCACTAGCCAGCGGCACTGTGCCAAAATTGTCAAATTCAGACTCTAGCTCAACGACAGCAAAATCATCCTCAATATTGTAGATAACATTAATGATCGCTCGTTTTTCACCCCAAGCATTCTCAACCATGAGGTCTGGCGTAATCTCATTGTTTTCATCTAGAGGTGAGTGGGCCACAGTAATCGCATACGTAGGTGAAATCAGTACAGCCGTTGATGATGTTATTCGCAGGGTTGCCGCCTGCGCTCGAGTTATATGCTCCGCTAAATGGTTTCGTGGGCCCCAAGCTAAGTGATAATCGGGGTTATTAGGGTGTGCGTCGGCATTATCGCCAATACCGTCAGCGTCGGTATCTACTGTCTCTGTGCCATCCAGCGGGAATAGATCAGCCGTATCAGCAACGCCATCACCATCATCATCGGTATCAGCATTATTACCTATGCCATCAGCGTCGGTATCTACTGTCTCGGAGGCATCCAAAGGAAGCGCATCAGACACATCAGGAACACCATCATTATCATCATCGGTATCAGCGTTATCACCGATCCCATCGGAATCTGAGTCTAGGCTCTCAGTTGAATCCGAAGGTAAGATGTCGCTATTATCTCCAACACCATCAGCGTCGGTATCAGTTGTTTCAGAGGCGTCTAGCGGAAAGGCATCGGACTCATCATTAACGCCATCACCATCATCATCGGTATCAGCATTATTACCTATGCCATCAGAGTCGGTATCAATTGTTTCAGAAGCGTCTAGCGGAAAGGCATCAGAGTCATCATTAACACCGTCGTTATCATCATCAACGTCAGTATTATCACCAATGCCATCAGAGTCGGTATCAATTGTTTCAGAAGCGTCTAGCGGAAAGGCATCAGAGTCATCATTAACACCATCGTTATCATCATCAAGATCAGTATTATTGCCAATGCCATCAGAATCAGTATCAACTGTTTCAGAAGCGTCCTCTGGAGAAGTATCAGCCTCATCAACGACGCCATCACCGTCAGTATCAGTATACTCTGCACAATCATCCCAGCCTGGCGCGCTATCTATAGTAGATTGCTCCGTCAGTGAAGTGCCATCTGCAAAGATAGTTATTCTTTCATAGCTGCCATCTTCAGAGCGCCTAAGCGTAATCTGGTTGCCGTCAACTATCGTAGTGCTCGAACGTGTGACAGACGTTGCTCCTGCCGCTCCAAAAGCACAAAAGCCATAAGGAAGTTGTTCTATATAGCTAACTAAACTACTGAGATTAAGGGAGTCCATATTGTCGACAAAATTAAACCAACCGTTCAGTGCAGGAAAGACATCATCTTGCCGCTGAAAGATAAATTGCGCGCTAGCGTCAATGCCGTTAGCTTTTGAACTATAGAAAATATAACGCGATGATGCTTGGGTCCTAAAATCAGGTAACTGGCATGTATCCTTGCTCTGGATGTTCGGGATAGAACCCAGATTAACTATCTCGAATTCAGCTCCACCGCTAGTGATGGAAAGATTTTCTTTAAAGTTACAGCTATACGGCGACGCGTCTCCAGCTCTGGATTCATAGCCAATTTCCTGTCTCAAATTTGCCCCACCAACTGTCGATACAAGCGTTTTCTCGTAAAGAATTGGCCGAACGTCAGATGCTAAATCGTCAGACACTTTGATTAATTCTTTGAGAATCGTACCGTCATTAAATAATTCTAAATCGCGATACCAAGCGTTGGGATAGAGGTCATCACCATCTAAACTGCTAAAGAAATAATAGTTCACCTTAGCCCAGGTGGCATCGGGATACTGTTCTCTTAATGAAGCAGTCTCGGTAAAGCTTTTCTTAAGGCCTTTAACTATTTTGATCGCAGTCTCCTGAGATGCGGTATTGCCATCAGCGACAAAGTCTGCAAATAGCTGCACTTTGGCAATATTGTAATGACTCACAATATCCTCGATGGCAGCGTCCAATTGTGCGGTCAGGTTATTTATTGTTGATTGACTCGCCATAATTGTTGTACAGCTAAGCTCTGCCACTTGACTTTTCAGTTGCGATTCTAAGGCCTCCCATACGGCTGACGTTATGGGTGAAATATTCAATACATCATCAACCGTCAATGAGATAAATCTCGGCGGTAAAATCATTTGATAGGCTTCAGTAACGGGACCTGAGTCAGAATCTACAGCACCCACAGGGACGTTAACAACCGTTGGTACGTAACTAGCGCAGGCGAACTCTGAATCATCTAAGGTGAATACAAAATCTCCATCGGCGCCTGATATAGCGGAAGGTTCATTACTGTCTACTACGCCATTAAAGTTGAGGTCCAAAAATGCGGTAGCGCCTGACACATAACCGTCAATAACCTTACCCGCCAGGGTATCATCTAAATCAGTAACACTTACTGTAATATTTTGCAGTGTTTTATTCGTTCCATCACTGACAGTCACCGTCGCGGTATAACTCGCCTTCGTTTCATAATCAGGGGCTGTTTTAAAGCTAAGAACTCCGCTCAATGTTATGGCTAGTTCAGAGCCTGACACACTAAAACCTAGAGATGCACTATCTAAATCAGTTGCCGTCAGGGTGCCAACTAATGTTTGATTTTCAGTCACGCTAAATGTGTCGGAAGAGGTAAAGATTGGCCGTGACTTCAGTGGATAGGGATCAGAGTCGTCATTAAGACCATCATCATCATCATCGGTGTCAGCATTATTGCCTATGCCATCAGCGTCGGTATCCACGGTCTCTGTGGCATCTTCAGGGAATGCATCGGTATTATCTCCGACACCATCAGCGTCGGTATCCACGGTCTCTGTGGCATCTTCAGGGAATGCATCATTCATATTGAGGATGCCATCGTTGTCGCTGTCAGTCATCGTGTCAAACAAATGCTTTTCGATATCATCAACTGATATTCTTGTTGCATTGGACGCAACAACCCCGCCAATAAGGGCATCATCTCGAAGACCAAAAAGATATCGTAAAATCAATAGCCCATCGGTTAATGCATCAATTTGGCCATCTCCATCAATATCGGCACGCGCACCCAGAGATTCAATGCGTAACTCTATATCTGCCGAAGACATGTAAGTTGCATCAGAAGCAATTACGCCTGCTATTAGCGTATCACCATCTAAACCAAACATACCCCGGAGTAAAACTAGACCATCCGTTAGAGCGTCATATTCTCCATTGCCGTCTATATCCATCGACGGCTGTTCGACGGTATTAGCCGCAAAACTCAAATGCGTAACCGTCGATAGAATTACAATGAAAAATAATTTAGAGAGACGACGAAAAAGCGGCGATAAGCACAGCATTAAATTTACCTTAATAGTCCATACAGTGATTGTAGGCTACGCTAATTTAAATGCTTTATCCATAAGTGAGCAGCGTAATAAAATTACGCTCAAGTGGAAAGAGTCCAACGCTGATAGACTCGGCTCAAGTTAGCTCAGTCAATTTTTCTACCCATTTCGGCTCATAAACATAAGCCAGTGTAAATTTGACAGTATTTTTGACAGTGGATATGCGATTAATGACTCTCAGTGAGAGTCAATGCTACGGGTTCAATCCCCGTCGTCCACCCCATTAAGAACTTCTGAATCAACCAGGGCCACGGCTGAAATTGAGGCTCACTTAGAGGCGTTGATGCCGGTTTTGTAACGCGAATCCAGCCCACTTAGAGCCTAAGATTAAAGCAGAGGCAGCATGACATCAAAGTCAGACCCCTAACCAATGACTTGATGTGACGTATGACTTCATCCATTGTACTATACAGCACTTAAAGTGCATGTGCGTGTATCTCACAGCATCAGTCCAAATGACCTATGCGGAAGTAAAAATGAGTATTGACTACACTGATATTGTGAGACTTTCAGACGGACTAGCAGAGCGCAAGCCTCCGAACTGGTTGATCGATGGCATCCTAGAGCATGGAACATTTAGCGCCATAGTGGCAGCCGCTGGTAACTATAAGTCTTTTATTGCCCTAGATATGGCACATAGTATTGCTCATGGTATCGATTGGCATGGGCGTAAGACTAAACAAGGCTCAGTAGTCTATTGCGTTGGTGAAGGCTTGCAAGGTGTTTATGCCCGTTCGTTAGGCTGGCATACGCACCACGGACTAGACT
>CAWKZI010000107.1:0-7057 GCA_963854365.1 Gammaproteobacteria bacterium | reverse complement strand
AATGAGCTTTCTAAACATAGAGTAAAAAAACCACTAATCCCTGCCTCATTACGCCCCCCTTTTGTACAATTAGAGGTCCCAACATCTATATACATACTAATCCGCTCAAACGATTTGCTATGATGAGGTTTCCGGACTCTATATAAAAGGAGAATATGAGAAGCCTAGGCACATCGAATATCCAATGGGAAATGCGAATCGTCATTAGTATGTGCTTAGGCTACGGTATGTTGATGTTTTGCCGAACCGTTGTCGGTGTCGCCGGGCCCGCAATGTTGGCTGATCCTGAACTCACCCTTGATACTGCAACTTTTGGTGCTATTTTAGGGTGGGGTACCGCTGGCAATTTAACTGGCAAGCTCACAACTGGCATTCTCGCTGACAAGCTTGGTGGCAGAAGGATATTTATCTGGGCCGTTGGGCTTGCGGCCATCGCTACATTCATTTTTGGCACCCTATCAACTAATATTGCTTTCTTTACGCTGTATTTTCTTACCGTATTTGCTAAGTCTGCGGGTTGGCCATCAATGGCGAACATAATTCGCGTTGGCTTTGTTCCAGCTAAGTATGGGCGAGTGTGGGGTTTTATCGCAACTAGTTCACGAATAAGCTCGGTTGCTACCACTGTGCTGGTAAGTAGCTTACTCCTCATAATGTCCTGGCGAGGTCTGTTTTATATCGCAGGTGCGCTTGCGCTTGTGAGTGCTTTCATTTTGCCCCGTTACTTGAAGAGCTCTGGGCAGGGCTCGAGAAGACTAGACGCAGATGCTGAAGGCTTAACAGAGTCCATCTCTACTTGGTCAAAAAATCATCCGCTGAGTAAAACCGAGACGCGTGGTGCTATACGCGTTTTTATAAGCAATCCTCGATTCTGGCTAATCAGTCTGGGTGTTTCTTCATTGGCAGTACTTTTCGAATTTCAGGTCTTTTTACCCATTTATCTTAGTGAGACATTTTCCTTACCGCCGGCTCAGGCTGGTATGGCGTCTTCGGCATTTCCATTGGGATGCCTCATTGCGATTTTCGGTGGCGGCTTCATCTACGATAAACTTTCCAAAAAAAATATTGTTTATACGATGAGCGCGACTTTGATTGTCGCTGTTATATGCCTTCTCAGTTTGAGATTTCTCGGCTTCTACGATTTCGGATCTGGACTAGAATTGTCAATTACTATCGTTCTGGTATTTCTATTTGGCTTCGCGATTTCTCCTGCGTATTACATTCCAATGAGTGTCTTTTCGATCGGCTTTGGTGGCAGGCACTGTGGGTTACTTGTAGGCTTAATCGATGCGTTTGCCTACTTTGGCGCGATGATGTTCGATTTCATCGGTGGAGCAGTAGCGAATAAAGAAGGGGGGTGGGAAGACTTCATTCTCATACTGATTGTAACCTCTATACTTGCAACAATTATTATGACTAGCTTCCTCTATTTAGACTATCGAGACTCAGAGCACGATCTCGATTTAGCCCTGCCTTCCTAAAACGTACTTTTTGGATATGGTTAAATAAAACTTCTATAGCATCTAATTCTGTGGCGGAATATGTCAAAATGGCGATTAACGAGGTGATACTGCGCTTTTCATATATTAAGTATTGCAACTAAGCTACTTGAAGATGATGCACTCCAAGCTCGCTGCAGACTTATTGCAGCGAGAAAAAAGTGAAGAGTTTATAAGAGGGCAAGCATTAGCTGTAGACTTTAAGTAGAGGGAACTTAAAGACACACAGCACAACTCCCGAGGAATTAGTATTGTTAGCAGCAAAATTTCAAAACAGCGCGTGTCTGTTGTTCTCCCTTTTATTTCTGCCTTCAGTATCTTTAGGCATTGAAATTAGTGGATATGTGAAAAATCAGGCGCAAGGCACGGTAGCTGCGACCGTATACATTAATGACGACTTTGAATTTAAGACAGACGTAAACGGGTATTTCGCGGGAGAGGTCCCTGCGGGGCAATTAGCTATTTATGCAGAAGCCACCACAGAGAATGTCACCTCAAAAAGCCTTCGCAGAAATTTTTACGCAACAAGTAATACTGAAGTACGACTTACCGTCAGTCCGCTTCGTTCTGTAACGATATCAGCAGAGCTACCGAGTAACGCTTACGGTCCTTGGTTAACAATCTTTGAAGCAGTTACACCAAGTGATGAAGTTCTAAGAAGAGATCTTCAGACTGGCCCCATGACCACCACTTCCTCAGGTCAAATTTCGTACACTAAAACCTACGAACTACCGGAGGGCATTTATCGTGCTCGGCTCAGAGCAGCTTGGCCAGAGCAAGAAGAAAATGTTTTTATCTCCTGGATTGGTTTTGAAGTGATGGAGAATGATAATGTTTTTAAATTGACTACTGAAGATCGTTACACTCTATATCCACTTGCAGAGCGATCAGTAGACCCAAGTAAAGTGACTTTTAAGAATGACATAGAAAGTGGATATATAAAAATTATTGGAGAAAAGAAATCCGCATCAGCCGCCATGCCATTATCCCTTTTAAACGTACAAACGGGTCACTATACCTGGGGTTCATCGCATGCAGATGGATCTTTTGAATTACTAATCAACGGCCAGGAAGGCAGCGAGTACGTAATTTATCAACGCGGCATGGTAGGTGGCTGGCAAAACTATCAACTAGGAGCAGGAACGCACTTACGTATTCCGTTCACGTCAAGTTCTGCAAACAAATTTTCAACAGAGCATGCTCTGTCGTCATCAAATAATTCTCCTACCAAAAAATCAAATGCAGATTTACTCGGAGGAAAGACTGCGGGAATAGCACAATTTTTTGGGACTTTTGATTTTTCTACACTAAACGCCGGCGTCGCAGGCGTATTTGATGGAACAGTTAGAATTATCGGCCCATCTGTTGACACGCTTAATTTGAATTGGGGTTCATCAAGTTTATACCTTGAAAAAATTGTGAATAAAGAAGGCTGGGTTATTGCAGCAAACCCTGAAAATAGTTCGAATTTTATGACGGTTAGCGGGTTGCCGATAAACGGGGAACCAACTATAAATGACACACGAGTGGGTTCGGTAACATACTCCGAGATTCGCCGAGTAGCGGATAATAATTATGAAGCCAAATTCACTGCAACCTATAACATTCCAGCAGAGCTTTCCGATGGCCGCTATCAAATTCATTTAAAAGCGGAAAGTCTTACTTCAGACATATCCGCTGAGACCGTATTCACCCATAATTTTGCGCTCGATTCATCGACATCTGTACTTGACGGGCGCGTCGGCGAATTTCAAGTAGGACTCTCTGAAGAATCAAAAATAGATATAGCACTACTAGCTAACACCTACAGCAATGGCTCGCGGGGCACGGTGCCAACTTCCCGTAAAAATAGTTTTGGTATCACTCCAGGGATTATATTTAATACACACAAATTTATCCTGGACGATACGGTTCCATTCAAGTCAGAAAGAAGTACATATAATCTCGAGCCTTATATCCCCCTTGTGAGCTGGACAACTAAGGGGCATCAAGTTCCCCTACCGATTCAATTTAAGTTTCCTTCCGGGGAACTCTTAATAACTATTGTCGACCCCAACGGAAAGCGCACCCAATTGGGTCCCGCTCCGTTTCAAGGAACTTATATGAATGAGCCCTTTGCTAACTGGGGCGCGGTAGGAGGGGGCGGCGGAGCGGCGCCGCAACAGTATCTAAAACTTTCTACGCTCACAGATCTTTATGAATATCCATTTGATGATTATGGTGAATACTCGATTAGTTTGAGAGGGAGCGTTCTAGATATCAAAGACAGAGAATATACGTTAAACGGTGACTTTCAAGTGGTCAGAGCAGAGCCGCTAGACCTCGAGTATGGTTTAATGCCAGGCACACCATTTGAAATAGGTGACTATTTTTCACCCCAGCTGATAACGCAACCCGGTGTACCCGCTAAAGTCAAAATTACCGTCACACATTATCCAAATTCTGACCCAGCTTTAGTTGAAACAACTGATTTCGAGGGCTTTGCAAATAGATTTGGCTATTTTGATGGTGGCGAGAAGAGTTATATGTTCAGCGAACCTGGAGAATACAGGGTCGATGTATACGCAAGTC
Source organism: Gammaproteobacteria bacterium (assembly GCA_963854365.1). Lineage (GTDB taxonomy): Bacteria > Pseudomonadota > Gammaproteobacteria > Pseudomonadales > Pseudohongiellaceae > UBA9145. Next base: position 2,987 of record CAWKZI010000107.1, on the reverse strand, counting down.
ATATAGATACAGGTGAGAAGTTATGGGCAGGCAGCAGGACTTGGGGGGGCATCGTCGAAACGCCAGATTCCGATCTAGAAATGAGAGGTGTAAAGGGCACAGAGGGTTACCCGAATTACAGGCAGTGGTTTAATTTTAACGCACGACCCTTGGGACCTGGAGAAACAAACACTCACATGGCACCTCCCTACCAAACAGGCGACATTAGCTGGATGACAGACGGGCAACTAGATCGTAGTAATTCCGGAATGACAGGTTTTTATACGATTTTCGATAAAGAGGGAACATTCAGAGCTAGTGTAGTTAATAGACTTTCAGAATACAGCGGATTAGATCTAACAAATACCGGATTGCCATTCGTGTCTACGACGAACCTAATAACCCCTAATAACTCAAGTATTAACCCCTTTTTCGAACTCAAGGGATCTAATGATCATTGGGCCTATTACTATAACGCAGCAGAAAGGCCCGGAGTGGCAGCGAGGGAGCACATAGGACAACTATCCTCTAGGGACAATTACTGGCGCTTTTCGGATACCTATAATTATCAACTCGGAAATGGGACTCAAGGAGATAATCCAAACGATTTCAAATTTGTATATGGCGGTGGAGTATATCGCATACCCAAAAGCGACGAGAATCATTACCTAGCTTACGGGTCTTTATGGGTACACTTGCCGGAGGAAGATGAAATAGGGGGTAGAATTATGCCACCTTTTCAAGGTGCTGCTACTGGCCCATCCGGCGGCCCAATAATGAGGCTTTTGAATCAAGAGATCGATATTTTTTACCACCCACTTGGGGTTAGACCTGGCACCATACTCGAGGTTGGAGATATAGCAGCATTCTCTGGACAGATAGCCCCCACACTACCTTCAGACATCTCAATAAAGATTACGACGCCATCAGGCAGTATAAAAGTCATAGAAGGCACGGCCAATAAAATTGGATATTTTTACAAACCAGGATCCAATTTTTTAATCACCGAGCCTGGAGTTTACGACGTAAACATATCGGTCACACATAAAGGGATGACCTCATCTGGATTAGTTGAGCCTCCCTATCCAACTGGGGGCATTCTTGGGCCAGAACCAAACGCTTTCCAATTTTACGCGGTAACCGATAAGAGTAATATAGCGAAACTCAACCCATTACCTTCCATTCTACCCAGTTCTACGGAACTCAAATTCACATTGAATAACTCAGATGGAACCAATAGCAACCAATTTTATCAAACGACTGTTATGCCTGGATTTCTATTAGAGCAATCAAATTCTAGTTCAAATAACTATGTCTATAATGCTAAAAACCTAAACCTCTCATTCCCTAATTTAGATGTAGACGAAGGATTAAAAACATATACCTCAAATGCGGATACAGTTACCTACAGTTTTTTATTAAAATCAGAAGACAAAACAGGCAACATCACTTACGAAGCCAACCAAATATTACTCCAAGGCGATACTATATTTAACCCTGACCACGAATTGGCGGTTACTGGGAGCATGAGCATCTCTATAGCCGACAGTACCCTTACCGCAGGGGAACTTTTAAAAGTCGATCTCTCACTTTCAGCGCAAGGTTTAGGAGATCTTTATGTTGCACTTATCATGCCTGATGGAAATTTCGTAACCTTAGGAGAAACAAGACTAGCCTCAGACGTCAGTGAAATCATACCCTTTAGGCAATCAATCAGCCTTGAAGATAATCAGAATATTCGCGTACTAGACGTGCCCATCCCGGCGGATGTAATGACTGGAGATTACTCCTTCTACGCAATATTTGTACCGAAGGGAGAAAGTGTATTGAACGAAAGTAATTGGAAAGGGATTAGTAGCGCTTCTTGGAAATTGAATTGATTTTTTAGCTGGAGTAGGAAAGAGCGGTTTATTCTTATGCTGGAATAGCAGTTTCGGAAATTTTACTTTGGTTTGAGGCGGCGAGTGAAAGAATTGACACAGAAATTCTAATACTCTTATTTTAGTAGTGCCCTCTGTCTATTAACATAAAAAAAGCGCAACAAAGTTGCGCCTTGGTTCTAACGGTGTGCGTGAGTAGCTTCTTACTAATTAACTCGCTTCATCGTGGTGTAGCGGTAGGACGTCAGCTTGCCGCCACCCCAATTAGCTGTGCGCGTTTCGTAGGTATCTTCGTCGATAATCTTCATATAACTATGGTGGGCATGAGGATCCACGTTGACATCCATATTCGTTCCTTTGGTGAATTGGAAATCGATGACACCTTGCTCGGCGGTGTTCGTGAAAGTCATAGACGGCTGATTTCCAATTGCACAGTAATGCGTATGGATAAGCTCATCTTTGCCATTTTGATGATACATGCTGATCATTTCTGCAGGAGTTCCGGCGGCGAAAGTTTGCATCACCGAGGAGTTACCGATGGTCTTAAAAGAAACAGTAGTAGGTGATACGTTGGCGTCTTCTTTTGCTTGTCCAACCGGAACCACAATAGCTTCGCCAGTCCAGGTCCCTTCGAGCTTAAGCATGGTCTGAAATGCTTCATCGGGAGTAAAGCCGTCGCCCGCAAGCGCAGCGGTGCTAAGCATTAGGACAACGGTAGACAGCGCAGTAAATTTTAATTTTTTCATGAATCCGATCCCTGAGTAATTGGTAAATGCTGATCCAGCCTAGTATGGACTTTGAAGCATGTCAAATGCGCAAGAATGAGGGGCCCACTGTTATATATCTCGTCAGGCGCCTGTTTTACCTTCACTAGCCTTTTTCGATTTTTTTGAGCAACAACCATGGAATCAATAATCATTATATTTATAGTTGCTTCATCCACTTCTCGCAAGTCTGTGTAGCTACCTTAACTATTTTACAATCGCGGTAGGACACCCCTATCAAACTGCTGGGTGCCGTGTCTGCCAATCCATGGTTTGCTCATAAGCGTACCCTAATCGGCAGATGCCTTCCTCACCGAGCCTAGGCCCCATGAGCTGTACACTATAGGGGACACCTTCGTCAGAA
>CAWKZI010000106.1:0-7144 GCA_963854365.1 Gammaproteobacteria bacterium | reverse complement strand
AATAAGAGAGGCGGTCAATAAGCGCGTAGACAAATTGAAACGTTTTTGCGATCAAGTAATTACCGGTCGAGTTGTATTAGATTCACCGCATAATCACCATCACAAAGGTAAGGTCTATTCGGTCAGTTTAGAGATCCATGCCCCGACACTAGAAGTTCAAGTCAAGCAAGATCAGCATGACAACCATGCTCATGAAGACTTATACGTAGCAATTAGGGATGCGTTTAATGTAGCGGAGCGGCAACTTAGATCTGTAGATAAAAAGCATCGCAAAATTCGCTCTCATAAAATCGATGCTTTACAGGAAACAGATAAATTTCTTCAGAATGATCTGTCTGAAGTTTTAGAAGGAAATGCTGAAAATCAAGCTGCTTGAGTAACTATATTATGAATGAAAACGACAAATTAGAAATTGAAGCAGCTACATTTAGAAGGTTACTGAGCCATTTGGATGAGCATAAGGATGTTCAAAATATTGATCTGATGAATCTTGCCAGTTTTTGTCGAAACTGCTTATCGAAATGGTATAGCGCAGAGGCATCTTCTAAAGGGTATGAAGTGGATTATGATAGAGCAAGAGAAATAGTTTATGGGATGCCCTACTCAGAATGGAAATCAAAGTATCAAGCAGAGGCTACTGTTGAACAATTAGAAAAGCTTAAGAAATAAAAATCTTTTAAAATTGCAAGCCGTCGGTTTCACGGAGACATCGATGGCTTGCTTTCCGCTACAAATAGTTTATTCCTCACTAAGCTTCTATATTCATTGGGAGTTATATTGTTTAACTTCTTGAATAAACTAGTGAAGTAACTGGCGTCTAGATATCCAACCTGATCAGCCACCTCTGATATGCTTAGATTGCTTTTCTTCAATAATTCTTTGGCCTGCCGAATCCTAAGCTCTTGCAGGTATTGCAGTGGGGTAGTGGTCGTAGCATTTTTGAATCTTCGATTAAGAGAGCGAGTGCCCAATTGAAAATTTTCAGCAACTTCGCTGACATATAAATTGTTCGCATAATTTTCTTGCAGCCATTCTTGAACCTTTATGATTAATTCATCATGGTGAGTTGCCTGTTGATCTTTGCTGAGGATTAATGATTCATATGATCGCTTTAATTCATGGGTAAAGTGATGACTGATTTCATTCGCAATGGATTCGCCATATAGTAATTGCACAAAATGTAACATGATGTCTCGAGCAGCATTTACACTACCGGTACAAAAAATATTATTAGCGCTAGTGATGAATCTTTTTCGTTGAAGTTTTACTTTGGGAAATAGATTCTGAAATTCATCAAAGTATCGCCAGTGAGTTGTTGCGGGTTTACCATTTAACAGGCCAGCTTGAGCTAAAAAGTAAGAGCCGGTGACAATCGAGCAGATAGTACAGTTTGAGTTATACTGATTACGCAGCCATGTGCAGAGTCCATCATAAGCATTCAGAGTTTTTTTAGGGTTCCCCCATATTCCAGGTACGAAAATAAGGTCCGTTTTTTGAATATCGTTAATGCTTTTTTCGCAATGGACTTTCAATCCACCGCTTAAGGTAACATTTTTCTCTTTAGCACTAACTACATCGAGAGTAACGATTTTATCGCGCTGACGACGGGCGCGAGCAATATCGTTAGCTGCGCTTAACATTTCCAAAGGTATGGTGACCGTGGAGCCCAGCGCCTTGGGAACTGTGATAATAGTTACATGCGTCATCTGGAATTAGCGCCAACTTAGTAGTCAATTGCAGTAATGTAATAAACCATAGAGCCTGCAGGGGATTCGATCTCTACTACATCATCGATTTTTTTCCCCAATAGGGCCTTACCCATAGGTGAATCCATGCTTATATATGAAGAATGAGGGTTAATCTCGTCAGGTCCTACGAGACGATACCGGTAAGGCTCTCCTCCTTTATCCTTCAGCGATATGTATGCTGCGAAATACACCTTAGTTAGATCATCCGGCGGTTTAGAAACAACGGTCATTTCTTCTAGTCGATTCCCTAGGTAGCGTACTCGCCGATCTATTTCTCGTAGCCGCTTTTTACCATAGATATATTCAGCATTTTCTGAGCGGTCGCCTAGTGCAGCTGCATCAGAAACTGATTGAGTCACAATTGGTCGTTCAACTTTCCAAAGTTGATGTAGTTCTGCTTTAAGAGTCTTTTCACCCTCAGCTGTAATGTATTTTGAGCCGGCCTTTTGCGGTGAGCGATATCTAGTCATGAGTCCAGTGCTAGCTTCAATTGGTCGGCTTTACCATTATCTATGTTCTTTTTCGAGAACGCAGCTTTATTCTGGCTTGTTAATTCTTCTCTACTTATAGTCGGTCGAGCTGAGCTACGACTAATTTTCTCACTAACGGCCGAAGTCTTTCCGATGAATTTTTCTTCATTTAATGGGAGCAATCTAACGCCAAGCCCTAGCAGTCTGACTGGTTTATTTCCTCGGGAAAAACCTTGGCAAAATAACTTTGAGTAGTTATCCGTACCAGTCTGATTCGATACCATTTCTACTGTTGTTTGCACGAAATCATGGAATTTAATTTTTATAAATTGCTTTCTGATTTCATATTTCCCTTTTAGCTTTTTTAATCTTTTTGCTAATTGAATTTCAAGATATGGTAGTTCTTCCAAACAACGCTCTAGATTAGGTAGATCGCTTGAATAGGTGTTTTCAATACTCACGGACTTTCTAATTCGGTCTGTCTTTACTGGCCGATTGTCTATTCCATGACTTAAGTTGTTGAGTCTTTCACCAAAACTGCCAAAGTAATTGGTTAATTGAGTTTTATCTAATTTTCTCAAATCACTACAGGTATTAATTCCCAAGCGTTTCATTTTGCTAGCTGTTACCTTTCCGACCCCATGTAGTTTTTTTACTGGCAACGCTGTAACAAAGGCATCAACTTGATCTGGAGTAACCACAAATACTCCGTCCGGCTTATTCCAGTCACTAGCTATCTTGGCAAGAAACTTATTTGGGGCGATACCCACAGAAATTGTGATATTTACATTTTCTTTTACTTCTGCCCGAATGGCTTCAGCTATTAGTGTAGCACTTCCTTCAAAATGCTTAGAGTCGCTGACATCTAAGTATGCTTCATCAAGTGATAAGGGTTCGATCAATTCGGTATAGCGACTGAATACTTCATGTATTTGCGCCGAAGCTTCACGATATTTTTCCATATCAGGCCGGATAATGATGAGGTCTGGACAGCGCTTTCTAGCGGTGGCTGATGCCATGGCCGAGTGAATGCCAAATTCTCTGGCTTCATAATTGCAAGTAGCAACCACTCCTCGGTGATTTGGAGAACCCCCTACAGCAATAGGTTTGCCTAGCAAATGAGGATTGTCACGCACTTCGATGGAAGCATAGAAGCAGTCGCAATCACAATGAATAATCTTGCGAGAAGGTTGCATCTATATCTCTTCAGGTTAAGAAGTAAAACAAACTACCTTAGCCCTTAGTTTATGTAAACGATTACCCGGAAGCGAGAAGCTTCAAGGGAAATTTACCCACCAAGAACTCTAGCCATTTTGTGTCTCGAATCCTTTCATGAAATTTACCAAGGCTTCACAGCCAGCCATTGGCATGGCGTTGTAGATTGAGGCTCGGGCTCCACCAACAGCCCGGTGTCCTTTTAATGCATAAAGACTGTTCATTTCGGCCTGATTCAAGAAGTTGTCGAGTAAGTTTTCGTTGGAGAGATTGAATGTCACATTCATTATTGAACGATGAGCCGGTTCTGCCGTACCGAAGTAGAAGTCAGTACTGTCAATGTAGTCATAGATCAGTTTGGCCTTGGCTTCATTTTGTTCTTCCATCTTCTCGACACCACCTTTGTCTGCAAGCCATTCCATTACTAATGACATCATGTAGATGGCGAAGGTATTATTAGTGTTAGCTAGTGAATGCTGCTCAGCATAGGTCTTATAATTCAATAGTCCTGGTGTTTCGGGAAGTGCGTATTCCAATAGATCTTCACGAATTATGACCACAGCGAGTCCAGCTGGCCCTAAGTTTTTTTGAAGGCCGGCAAAGATAATGCCGAACTGGCTGATATCTATCTTGCGAGACATAAACTCGGAGGTCATATCCGCGACTAACGGAATTTCACCTGTGTTGGGAAATGAATTCCAGCGTGTACCATACAAAGTATTATTGCTGACTATGTGGACATATGAGCTTTCCGGATCTAGCATCGAAGAGTCAAAGTTAGGAATATAATTGAAATTACTATCCCCGCTGCTGGCAATGTCGAGCGCTATGCCATAACGGCTTGCCTCCTTACTAGCCTTCACGGCCCAAGTGCCAGTAAGTATAAAGGAAGCCTTACGAGCGGGATTGCGATTAATAATATTTAGAGGTATCGCAGAGAACTGCATTTGAGCGCCGCCATGGACGTATAGAATTTTATAATTGCTTGGTATATTCGCGAGATCGCTAAGCATTGTATCTGTGCGATTGATAATCTCGTCGAATTCCTTGGACCGATGGCTTATTTCAATTACCGATGCACCCATATTTTTATAATCAAGGAATTCAGCTTGTGCTTTCTCCATTACTTCGATAGGGAGCATTGCCGGTCCAGCGCCAAAATTAAAAACACGTGTCATAGTAAATTTTCCAAGTAAAATGTTGATGAATCGAATTTGGTATAGTTGTTTGCTTCGGCATCACTCACTGAATCAAAATATAGTTTTGATATTAGGGAGTGGTCACTCTAAAGAAGAGTCACTTTAACTACGTTTTCTATTTCCGCGATAGTGGTTAGTGCTGTTTCTGAAGGCGCGCTTTCCAAATCAATTAGATTATAAGCTATGTCATCACGGCTTTTGTTTAACATGTCTAAAACGTTTATGTTTTGATCAGCTAAGACTGATAATATTTGACCCAAAATTCTCGGTACGTTTCTATTACTGATCGCTAATCGAGTGCCTTTGCTAGGATTGCTTGCTCGTTCAAGGAAGAGATTAGGGAAGTTGACTGAGTTTTTAATATTGCCATTTTCGAGAAAATCGATTAGTTGATCGGCAGCCATAACGGCGCAATTTTCCTCTGCCTCGCGGGTGCTAGCTCCTATATGCGGCATGGAAATAACGTTTTTACGATCCATTAGCTCGGGTCGCGGGAAGTCACTGATATATTGTCCCAACTTTCCTGAGTCTAAAGCAACTACTAAGGCGTCAGAGTCTACAATTTCATCACGAGCAAAATTTAGTAGACAAGTGCCTACTTTCATATTAGCGAAAATTTCACTGTTGATTAGATTTCGCGTTGAATCTAATACCGGTAAATGTAGCGAAATAAAATCGGCCGTTGCTACCAGTGACGAAATTTTCTCAATTCGTTTTACCTGGCTTGGCAGGCGCCAAGCGGCATCTACGGAAAGAGCTGGATCATAGCCCTGGACTTTCATGCCTAGATTAATAGCCATTTCCGCGACCATTGAGCCAATTGCACCAAGACCGATGACTCCCAGTGTTTTTCCTGCAATCTCACTTCCTTTGAAACGTTTTTTCTCCTGTTCCATGAGTTTGGAGAGTTCGCTATAGTCAGAACTATTACTTTGAGAACTGGCAAAACTAATTCCCGGAACAATCCCTCGTGAAGCCAATAACAGGCCGCAAAGTACTAACTCTTTGACGGCGTTGGCGTTGGCGCCAGGAGTATTGAAAACTACGATACCATGTTCCGTGCAATTGGCTACAGGTACATTATTTGTGCCAGCACCAGCTCTTGCGACCGCTTTAATTTGATCACTTAAATCATCGATGCTCAGTTTATGGCTACGAAGCAATATAGCTTCAGCATCATCAATTTCTGAGCCAATCTCATAAGACCGCTCCGGAAATCGTTCGAGGCCTTTCTCTGATAATTGGTTAAAAGTTTGTATCTTATGCATGCTTCTGATCCTAGTTGTTAGCTAATGTCACAGCTCCAGAGATTTGCAAGCTTAAAGGGCTGCAAATACTATTGCTGGGTTAGATAAGGTGAGCCATCTATTGTGTACCCGGATACCTTTTAAGTATCTGCTGATTGCCTTTATATGTTCCGATTGCTTATCGTTAAAGACATCATTTTTGCGGGAAATCGAGAAATTTTAAAGCGGGCAATTATGTCGTGAATTGAAGAGAAATTCCAGTGGCTTTTCCAGAAGATTGTTTGGTTAAATGCCTCCGCAAGGTATGATTGGGTTTTATCATGGAGTAGCTAGAATGTCTGAGTTTGAACCAGGAGTCGCCACCCTAATTGGCGATACTCAAGTGCCAGTTAACCGTGTTCTTGGTCGCAATCCGGGCGCTATGACTGGTCCGGGCACAAATAGCTATCTTATTGGAGCTAATCGGCTCTGTTTGCTAGATCCAGGTCCGAAAGACGATGCTCAGTTTGAAAGTTTTATCTCTGCGATTGGAGATCGTCAACTTGAATTTATACTTCTTACCCACGCTCATGGTGATCATTCCCCCGGAGCGGCTAGGTTAAAGGAAGCGACTGGGGCTAAGTTGGTCGGGCTGCCGGTGCCTGAGAGTACTGGGCAGGATAAAAACTTCAGTCCAGATGGTGAGTGGAAAGACAATGATGTCGTCGATTGTGGCGAATATAGAGTCAGATTGATCCACACCCCGGGTCATGTTTCTAATCACATCTGTTACTTCTTGGAGGAGGAGCAGATGTTGTTTACCGGGGATCATGTTTTGCAGGGCACAACATCGGTTATTTTGCCTCCAGACGGAAATATGGCTGATTATCTTGATGCATTACGTCGATTGCAGACTATGGATATTCGTTATTTTGCTCCCGGTCACGGCGGGCTCATGGAAGACCCCCAGGGTGAGTTAAAAGCACTTATTGCGCATAGATTAAGAAGAGAAGGTAAGGTGATCGCGGGGCTAGAGAAACTTGGCAGCTGCGATATTAGTGTTTTGGTTACAGACGTCTATGATGATGTTTCCGAACACCTGATTCCTTGGGCCAAAAAAACATTACTGGCGCATCTTATCAAATTGCAACGAGATGGTAGGGTCGTATTGTTTAATGATTGTTGGGAGCTCGTTTAGTAGCGATGAGCGCTATTGAAAAGCAATGGTATCTCTACATAATCCGCAGTGGGGACGGAAGTCTCTATACAGGGATAACCTTAGATGT
>CAWKZI010000105.1:0-7163 GCA_963854365.1 Gammaproteobacteria bacterium | reverse complement strand
TATTCTCGCCACAGCTGCTTAAGAAGTCGGTGAATCGGCATTGTTTTATTTATGTATTCTGATTATTAGTTTTAAGACTTTTCAGTAGCACACTATATCGCATATTTTTTGGTAGCCCACTAGTGCTAAACTTCCTACGTCACAACGAATTTGAGGAAATCATGAAAAAATTAACTTTTCTGATCACAATACTAATCGCGGCAGTATTCACTAATATCCATGCTCAAGAATCGACGGGCAAACTCCCTCGAACTGAATGGGGCCTGCCAGATCTGCAGGGAGTCTGGAATTTTGCCACTAACATTCCCATGGAACGTCCAGCTGCCTTTGCTGACAAACCATTTTTTTCTGAAGAGGAAATCGCTGGGATGGCCGCTCGGACCGAAGCCGGCTTACAAGCATTAACCGATGCTGGACCGAATGGCTACAACACCTTCTGGCTGGAAATGGGAAGTGGTAAGGACAATCGCACATCGCTAATTAACTATCCAGAAAATGGCCTCCTGCCTGCGCGAAGAGAAGGCATAGAAATGGTCAACGGTGGTCTGGGTAATGATGTCAGCGGAAATCGCCCTGTTAGATTTATTGTTGGCGGCATAGGCAAAGATGGCCCAGAAGACCGCGGCACATCAGAGCGCTGTCTGATGGGTTTCAATGCCGGCCCTCCTTTCACGCCAAATTTATATAACAACAACATCCAGATATTTCAAAACCAAAACACTGCAGTGATCATGACAGAGATGGTACATACTGCGCGGGTAGTGCCCTTGGACAACCGGCCCCACCTAGAAGAGGATTTAAAATTTTGGTCTGGCGATTCCAGAGGCCATTGGGATGATGACACTCTTGTTGTTGAAACTAGAAATTTTAATGATCTAACTAAGAGCTTCGGAGCCTATGGTGATGCCGAGGACAAGATACTAACTGAACGATTTACCCGTATCGATCAATATACAATGGAGTATGAATTTACTGTTGATGATCCCGGCACCTTTACCGATAAATTCACTGCTGTAATCACCATGGCGAAAGTTGACGGCCTGCTCTATGAGTATGCCTGCCATGAAGGCAACTATGCTATGGTTAACCTATTACGTGCCGCTCGCATGGAAGAAACCCAATAGCATATGGAAACCAAATCTCCATCTAAAAAGATACCAACAGCCTCGATCGAAAATCCCTATGCTTCAAGCAGTTCCCGGCGTTATGCTCTGGGCCTGTTGACTCTGGTCTACAGTTTCAATTTTATTGACCGGCAGTTGCTATCGATTCTGCAGGAGTCTATCAAACTCGACTTATCTCTTTCAGACGGCCAATTGGGCTTGCTTACTGGCTTTGCTTTTGCGTTATTTTACGTCACTGCCGGTATCCCAATTGCAAGATGGGCTGACCGATCGAACCGCCGTAACATCGTTGCTATGTCGATTAGTTTATGGAGCTTTATGACTGCGATCAGCGGCCTTGCTCAGAACTACGTTCAGCTACTGTCCGCTCGAGTAGGCGTTGGCGTTGGTGAAGCAGGAGGAAGCCCGCCTTCTCATTCAATTGTTTCTGATATTTATCCTAAAGAAAAACGAGCTACAGCACTTTCATTTTATTCGACTGGGGTAAACATCGGTGTCCTCTTTGGCTTTCTTTTGGGTGGATGGCTAAATGAATTTTTTGGATGGCGAGTCGCATTCTTTGTAGTTGGTGTCCCAGGTATCTTTATAGGAGTTTTAGTAAGACTAACTCTTCGAGAACCAATTCGTGGACTCATGGAGAATAAGGTTGTCTCCGAGGTTCAGGTTTCTTTTTCCGAAGTAATTAAACTCTTGTGGAGTCGTCGATCCTTCCGGCATCTTGCATTAGGAGCGGGACTCAACGCCTTTGCCGCCTATGGTGTACTCAGTTGGTTAGCCTCTTTCTTTATCCGCAGTCACGGTATGACTACTGGCGAGCTAGGCACGTGGTTAGCAATGTCAACTGGGCTATTTGGTGCAATCGGGGTGTTTACCGGCGGCGTGATCGCAGACAAACTCGCGCCCAGAGATAAGCGCTGGTATATGTGGATACCTGCTGGTGCGGGCGCAATCGCTATTCCGTTCATGATTGCCGTGATGTTGGTTCCTGGACAGTACGCCGCCCTTATTCTCGCCTTCATACCGGGGCTCATGTACAACGTCTATCTCGGAAACTGTATCGCTACTACTCACGGTTTAGTTGGACAGCGAATGCGTGCAACTTCCTCGGCGATTCTATTTCTAATTCTTAATATTATTGGCTTGGGACTTGGACCGGCATCCATCGGATTGTTAAGTGACTTTCTTGCTCCCACCTTGGGAACTGACTCCTTGCGCTATGCCATGCTAATTATGATTCCTGGTGTCACTATTTGGTCAGTCTTGCATTTCTATCTTGCTTCAAGAACACTTCAAGAAGATTTGTCAGCAGCACCCGATTAGCTGACCTAAGTGTCCTGAGCGATTGTTACTCAAGGGAATAACAATTCCTCATTACCCATTTATCCCAATGAATTTTAACTAGTCAAAAATGTTCGAACCACCATAAGACCGAGCAATTTGTTTAAGGTATTCAAACTAGGAATTAACACGTCTTTTACTACCCTTGTAAATAGGTAAGATGATCTCCGGGGTATAGAAAGGACCCACAGGGAATTGGAAAAACTTGCAGGTGTCTTAATACTCCGCGCTCCTAACGAATATGTAACCTTTGGCGAGGCAACAGAAAACCATTACACCATAGTTTAGTATTACTAGTTAATAACCGCTGAAGGCCGCCAACAGTGGACCTATAATAAAATTCACTTCATCACCACCATCTTAATTCCCAACAATTTCTGCAAGGCCCATAAAAAAAAGCATAGTTTCTCATGTAAAAAGCTTGATTTATTACTTATAAATGATAATTATTCTCATTTAACGGGGGCTCATTATGTCTATATATTTCCATGCAATATTCATTTGTAGCTGTCTAATAATTCTTATTCTGGCTGTTTAGGGCATTTGCGGCTTATCCTTTTCCGCTTGATCTTGCACAATGCAATTTTCTAGTTTGAACAACTTATAAACTGGCTCGTGAAAACTCCAACCTAAAATTGTATTTCTTATCTCTGGCAGGCTCTAAACAATCTTGCTCAAACAAACTACGTTAAAAACAAATTCTTTTATCAAGCAAAATACATTCTTGATTCGAAGTTCTAATGTCTTTGTTAAGTCTTATTGTCTATATCCCACTGCAAATTCTCTTGATCCCTCTAGCGATAATTGGATCAATTTATGTATGACCGCTATTGAGATACTCATCGATGGCCGTTCCGGAATCAAGGACGTACTGGCCTACACCGTTGAACGGCTGGCGTTCAATCTACCAACGACCAACGATTAAGAGAAAACACTGGCGGACTTTGTCGAAAGTGAATCTATGTCGGTTAGCGAGGTGTTTTTCATGGGTAGTCGCAGTGATAAAGGACCATTCATGACGGTAGCTGAAATGCCGCTTTAGAAGGTTTTCTATATACCTACTTACATTGTTTGGTGTTTATAAGCGGGCTGCACACGCGAAAAATACGCTCACTCTCTTCGTGCTACTGATACCGTGGTTATTTTTGCAATGTGTTTATATAGCTGACCACGTTGATGGCTGCTTGATCGTCGCGTAGTGACGCGACCATGGAAAGCATCTGCGCACCGAAAGAATCGTCTTGGTGGGCACCGCGAATACCGGCACGAAAGTTGTTAATTTGGGTAAGTAAATACCAATCGTTCTGACCTGCAAGAGCAGGTGCACCCAGCGCTTCGTTACCTTCGGCATTCGCGCCATGGCAGCTAGCGCAAATCTGATATGCGGTACGCCCCTGATTAATATTTCCTTCAATAGATACGTCAGCTGCTACAAATTCCCAAGCACCTACCCAACTAACAATATCAACAATACTTGCATCGGTCAGTTTCGCAGCCATCGGTTGCATAGCTATACCCTGCACATCATTATTATGGGTACCACGGATTCCTTCGCGAAAATTTTCCAATTGGCGCTGGAGGTACCAGCCTTCCATGCCAGCTAAGCGTGGAGCTTGAACTACGACATTACCCACCCCGTTTGCGCCATGACACGTAGTGCAATAACGGTCGCTCATATCCGCTGGTGATCCGACGTCAGCGGCAATAACAACAGAAGCAAATTGAGCGCTGAACAATACCGCAATTAATGTAATAGATTGTTTCATGCTTGTTCCGCTCTCACTCTCTGATCCAAGTCTGCCAATGCGTAGTGAGCGGATTGTATTGCACTTTCCATCCATGCCGAATGCTGAGTACTCTGATCGCCGATCAAATAATGTCGACCATTCACAGGTTGCCTCAAAGTTGTGTACATTTGCTCTTCATGTTCCGACCAGCCACCGCGACTACGACTCCATCTTGGAGCGCAACCCAACATATGATTCATTCTATGCCAGGCAATGGTAACTGGTTTTTCTACCATCTTACGATAGTTAGGATGAACTTTTTCACCGGAGGAAATAAAATTCTCAATACGCTGCTCTTGAGTCATTTCGGTGAAATTTCCTCCGCCGAAATTATAGGCAGATAAGACAACACCTTTTTCCTTATGAATACCATGAGGCGGATACCAAATTTGTCGAATTGGCGCATTTACCCAGCTTATGCCTCCGTAAATGTTCTCCTTTTCCCAAAACCGTTCTTTCGCCTGGAATGCAGCCTTATATGCTTTACCGCGACGGATGTAATTTAGTGCTTCGGTGTACTCTGCAGGAAAGTTATTTGAAATTCCGGACATCAAATGACTAGGAATGCAATTGAAACAGTAGTCCGCTTTCAACGACTGAGGAACACCTTCTTCTTCATAAGCTACTTCTACACCATTCTCATTTACCATAACGGCTGTTACAGGGCTACGGAATTTTATTCGGTTACCAAGGCGATTAGCGAATGCATAGATAATTCTATCCATCCCTCCCACAGGTTGCATTAGTAGAGGGCCGCTACCGGCGCCTTCTTGGGTCGTGGTCATTACATTATTTGCCAATCGCGTCT
Source organism: Gammaproteobacteria bacterium (assembly GCA_963854365.1). Classification (GTDB taxonomy): domain Bacteria; phylum Pseudomonadota; class Gammaproteobacteria; order Pseudomonadales; family Pseudohongiellaceae; genus UBA9145. The sequence continues at coordinate 2,106 of CAWKZI010000105.1, read as the reverse complement.
TCAATAAATCACGCAAGGCAATTACACCTCTCTTGGAGCCATGATCGAGAAAACCACCGCTTCTATATCCAGCTCTAATCGACCCACGATAGAGCATATTCTCATCAAGATCGCCAAAACTACGCAGCATACCCAATAAAATTTCGGATTCGGACTCAGTTAGAGAAGTATCCATATCCTCTGAACGCAGGGATTTTGCTAGCATTTCGGAAATGAACCCTGTCATACTCGATGAGAAATCTGTATTACGCACGGGTTTACCGTCGTTCATCGCATCATCTTGCACCCAGCCAGTCTTGCTCTCATTGACGAAAACCTGTAACTCGACACTCAATTCTTTGCAGTAGCCCAACACACTATTATGAATGCTGGGGATTCTGGCTGCACCAGCGTTAAAGTACAAATGGGGCTCGTCATCCCAATCGCAACGTTGATAGTTTCCTATCTCATCAATTACAGAGCCAGAACGAACAGTGAAAATTCTGCCACCTGCCCGGTGCGAAGCTTCAAGCACAGTGCAGTTATAACCAGCCTTGGTTAATTCCCATGCGGTAACCAGTGCCGAAATACCCGTACCAAGTATTGCCACACTCTTCCCGTTACTTGACTGATTGGATAGTGAGATTTCTGCAGCTTGACTCGCCATAGGCATCAGCCCTAGAGCTGCTCCGGCGCTCAATACAGCGGATGAACCGCCATAAGCTCCCAACAAGTTAAGAAATTCCCGCCTACTAACTGAATTAGTCATGAAGCTTAATCCCCGATCGAAAAACTGTATCGATTTTAACAGGCTGAATATCTTTAAACAAAGCGAGATACTGAGGTATACCTGCTCTACAAAAGTTTTGTGCCGACCCTAGGTGATTTGCTGAAACTCTATTTAGGTATTAGGAATAATAGGGAATGCTTACCCCCCCCCCAGCATTCCCTAATTAATATTGCGATACCCCGACGGGGTATACTCGATTGAACTTGGGAAATTCAGTTCCTCAATTTTTGATCGGCCAACATAGACGGCATCATCAGCGGCTCTGCTGGCACCATAACTACGCATGAACTCGCTTTCAGATTCACGGTCTGGGATTTGCCCTGTTAAAGCCATTCGCACTACCTTCGCGACTTCGCCTGGCTTTTCACGCTGTGGGTAATGGTCGGCAGTTGGTAAAATCCAAAAAGAGCTCGCTGCTTCCCTATCGTTCAGATAGGTATTCCAAACGTGGTTAGGAATTCGAATTGGGTTAATGCTATCGGTTAACCCCCAAAGGTATGCAACTGGAATCGGACTGCGGGATAAGTTTCCCAACCAACTCGTTTCGTGAACTTGACGCTCCAGTAAATACCTACCCACATGAAGCAAGGCTCTTCTGCCATCGTTAAAAGCAAAGATATCGGAAAAGGCTAAGGCTTCTGGATCACCATCGGTAACTCTGGGTCTTGAGGCACTGGCCTCGATCATTCGTGGCCCCGCTTCTGCATCGAGCAAAGCCATTTGAAAAGGCACTAGATTCGCGAGCGGGAGAAACATGCCACTATTAGATAGAAAATGATAATTAATTTTATAGCCTACATCTGGGTTATCTAGATAATCACCAAGAAACGCAAGACCTATGCTTACTCCACGATCATGAGTAAAAAGAGCGAAGTCATCGAACGCCACAACCTCGCGAACAAAGTAATCTACAATCTTCGCGTTCTCGGCCAACATATAAGAGAAGTCATTTAAGGGTTTATCCGAGAAACCAGACCCTGGAAAATCTAAAGCAGCAATATGGTATTCGTCTTCTAACAAGGGAATCATTTTGTAGAAGTCGAAACTGGAATTCGGAAAGCCATGAACTATTACAATCTTCGGCTTAGTCTCATCGCCCCACGTTCTATAGAACACATTTACTTTGGCGGAATTATTATTTTCTGTAGTAGAGGTCCACTCGAAATAGTCCCCGCCCTCATACCAATCTCGCGCAAGGTCTGAATAGAATACAAAATCATCACCCTCTGCCATTAAAGCATGCGAGTTAATTGTGAGTAGGGAAAATAAGGAAATTTTGCGTAATAGGCTCATTGGCGATATCTACCTCTAATAATGACAATAACGTTAACTTGGCT